>JABMRP010000747.1 GCA_013202535.1 Planctomycetota bacterium | reverse complement strand
TTCGATCATCTCGATGGTCGCCAGTCCGGCGGCGGCGGCGATGGGGTTGCCGCCGAAGGTGGCGGCGTGCATGCCGGGACGCAGACTCGGGGCGATCTCGGCGGTCGTCAGCATGGCCCCGCCGGCCAATCCGCCGCATAACGCCTTGGCCAGGGTCATCACGTCGGGAGTGACGCCGAAATGCTGATAGCCGAACCAGTGGCCCGTACGACCACAGCCGGTTTGTACCTCGTCGAAGATCAGCAACAGGTCGTGGTCGTCGGCCAATTGCCGCAGTCCGGGCAAAAACCCCTCGGGCGGAATCCGGACGCCGCCTTCGCCCTGCACCGGCTCGACCATGATGGCGGCCGTTTCGTCGTCGATCAACTGGGCCACGGCGTCGAGATCGCCGAAAGGGGCATAGACAAACCCGGCCATTAAGGGGCCCAGCCCCTCGTGATACTTCGGCTGCGCCGTGGCCGCCGTCGAGCCCAGCGTGCGGCCGTGAAAGCCGCCGGAGAACGTGATCATTTTGTAACGCTGCTTGGGCGTGTGCAGGCGGGCCAGTTTGATGGCCGCTTCGTTGGCCTCGGTTCCCGAGTTGCAGAAGAAGGCCTGTCCGCCGAAGCTCCGCCGGCTGAGCGCCTCGGCCCAGCGACCTTGCTCCTCGGTGTACCACGTGTTGGGGACGTGGATCAGTTCGCCCACCTGGCGCCGGACCGCCTCGACCACCGGCGGCGGACAATGTCCCAACAGGTTGCATCCCCAGCCGGGAAACATGTCCAGATAGCGATTCCCCTCGCTATCCCACACGTACGACCCTTCGCCCCGCACCAACGACACGGGAAAACGCCCGTAGTTGGGCACGACAAACTGGTCGAACAACTGGACCGTCTCTTCGGAATTCAGGCGAGTCGACGTCGTCACGTGTACGTCTCCTTTTGAGTTGCTTTCGTTGGCGATTCTCCCAGGACAATCGGCAACCGCGTTCGGTTCACGCGGGCAGCCCGCCGTCCTGGGCAATCTCCGTACCCACTCCCTTGCTCGTGTAGATTTCCAGCAGCAGCGAGTGCCGCAACCGGCCGTCGATAATGTGGATCTTGTGGACGCCCTTGTCGAGCGTTTCCAGACATGCCTCGACCTTGGGGATCATTCCCGCCTCGATCGCTCCGCCGGCGATCATCTCTCTCGCCCGGTCGGCGGTGAGCGAGTGGAGCAGCGAGTCGGGGTCGTCCTTGCTTCGACGCACGCCGTTGACATCGCTCAAGAAGACCAGCTTCTCGGCCTCCAGGGCCTGGGCCACGGCCGTGGCCGCCGTATCGGCGTTGACGTTGAGTTTCCCTCCAGGGCCGCCGAGACACATCGACGGAATCACGGGCACGACTCCCTCGTCGCATATCTGGTGAATGGTCTGGCAATCAACCTCGGTCACGCGGCCGACGTGGCCCAGATCGACCGCCTCGCCTTGCGTGTCGACCAACTGGAGTTGCTCGCCACGCAGCACGTTGGTGGTGCGAAAGTTGAGCGGTAGAGCCCGGCCGCCAAGCTCCTCGATCTTCGCGGCGAGTTGTTCGTTGGTCTGGTAGGCCAAGACCTCCTCGACGATCTTCAGCCCCGCGTTGTCGGTATATCGGCGCCCCTCGACGAATCGCGATTCCAGGCCTGCCTCGGCCATGGCGCGGCTGATTGCCGCCCCGCCGCCGTGGACCAACACCGGATGCATTCCCACGGTTTCCATGAACACGACGTCCAACAGCAGATGGACCAGCGAAGCCGGATCTTCCATCACGCTGCCCCCCAGCTTGATCACGGTGATCGTGCCGCGAAACCGCCGGATCCAATGAAGTGCCTCGATCAGGACGTCGGCTTTCTGAATGGCCTCTTCCAAACGTTCGCTCTCCCACCAAGGCTGCCCGTTGACCAGGGGTGCCCGTTGGACGGTTCAAGAAAAAAAATACCCTCGACCCGAGTCACCCGTTGTCGAGGAAACCCTGATTGTAAATCGGCCCGCCCGCATGTCAACGGGCTGGTTGCCAGTACCCCATTGTTGTTCAATTTGTGGGCGCCATGGGCGGCTTGCCCGCCCTTGCCGAATCCCCCGAGGACAAGGGCGGACAGGCCGCCTATGGCACCCGTTTTCACGTCCCTCCATTCTTAATAGGCCGACAGAATCGACATAAACAACTACATGCAAACGAGTTACGTACCATTGCAGCATGACACCCAGGCCGTACGTTCCCACGCCAGTGCGTAGGGGCGAGAGGGTTCGTCGGCGCAAAAACAGACGGCCATCCCCTGGATTCTCTGCCCGGTTCGTGGCAAGATAGTGGCTCCCTGGCACCTTCGCTCACGGTGGGCTGCCCCCCGTAATGGTGTGGAACACGGGAAATCCAACGGGCAGCTTTCAGCAACGGACTCTGAAAGGCAATACTGATGGGAAGCACGCGAGTTGCCGTGGTGATGGCCGCGGGCAAGGGAACTCGGATGAAAACCGAGTTGCCCAAGGTACTGATCCGGGTCCTCGGGCGTCCGATGATCGACTATGTGCTCGATGCCTTGGTGACCGCGGGCGTCGATCGGACGATTGTCGTGGTTGGGTATCAGGCCGAGGCGGTTCGGGCGGAATTGACCGGCCGGGCAAACGTGGAATTTGCCCTTCAAGAGAAACAACTGGGAACCGGTCACGCAGTGATGGCCTGCGGTGATCTGCTGGCAGACCACGACGGGCCCGTTTTGGTGGTGGCCGGCGATTCACCCATGATGCGAAGCCAGTCGATCACCCGGCTGTTGGAGGAGTTTGACCGCCACCCGTCGGCATGTATCCTGGGGACCACTCGAACCGAAAATCCCACCGGGTTGGGAAGGATTATTCGCGATCAAGATGGCCGATTCACGGGTATCGTGGAGGAAAAAGACGCTACCGAGGAACAACGGGCGGTAACCGAAGTCAATATGAGCTGCTATGTCTTTGATTGCCAGGAATTGTTGGCTTCCCTGGAGGAGATCCGGCCGGACAATAGCCAAGGCGAATACTACGTGACGGATTGTCCCGGGGTGATGCTTGCAGCCGGGAAGAGCGTTCTGGCGTTGGATGTTCTCCATCCCCGCGAGCGACTGAGCATCAACACCCTGGAAGATCTGGCGGCCGTGGAATCCGCGATGGACCAGTGCGAGTGAACCGAACTTTTTCGTTACTGTTGGCCGGAATTTGCGTGCTTGAAGAAACCGGTCGGAAAGCATAAGAGAAATGAACGACCTGAAAATCTTCAGCGGTAGAGCCCATCGGGATCTGGCCGTCCGTATCACCGACTACCTGGAGCTTTCGCTGGGGCATATCTCGGTGGGCGCCTTTCCCGACGGCGAAATCTCATGCAAGATCGACGAAGACGTCCGCGGACGCGACGTTTTCCTTGTCCAGCCAACGTGCCCGCCGGTCAACGACAATCTGGTGGAACTCCTCATTATGATCGAGAGTTTCCGCCGGGCCAGCGCCGAACGGATCACCGCGGTGATCCCCTATTTCGGCTACGCAAGACAGGACCGAAAGGATGAGGGACGCGTGCCGATCACGGCGAAACTCGTGGCCAACATCATCGCCAACGCCGGTGCCGATCGTGTGCTGACCATGGACCTGCACGCGGCACAGATTCAAGGTTTCTTCGATATTCCCGTCGATCACCTCTACGCGGCTCCGGTCATCGACGACCATTTCAAGAGAATGGGCTTCTCCGAGGACGAGATCGTGGTGGTCAGCCCCGACGAAGGCAGTATCAAGCGGGCATTGGGACATAAAGGGCGGCTGGGTGGATCGCTGGCCATTGTCGACAAGAGGCGTAGCAGCGCGGAAAAGACGACCCAGGAGAACCTGATTGGGGGACCGGTCGATGGCAAAATCGCCCTGATCTTCGACGACATGATCAGCACGGCCGGCTCGATTTGCGGTGCGGCCGAACGGGTGAAATCAGCGGGCGCCCGGGCGGTTTACCTCGCCGCGACCCACGGCGTGCTGTGCGGCAAGGCAATTCAACGGCTGCGAGAGGCCCCCATCGAGCGGCTGATTATCACCGATACCATTCCCCTGAGGCCCGAACAGTCGATCGACAAGATCGAAGTGTTGACCGTAGCACCACTTCTAGGGGAGGCGATTCGGCGGATTCACCGCAACGAGTCGGTCAGCCGCCTGTTCGACTGAGTCGGGCACCCTTGGCGAATCTGCGGAAAACAACGTTGCAGCGGTGCGCGGTTTCGACAATCAGTAGGGAATTCGGCTGCCTGGGGTTGAAATCGTCGTCGATTCGGGCACAATAACTAGATTCGCTGGTTGGATTAGTACGCCCCGCAGGAGCTTTGACCGGCGGGCGAATAGGGTTATTTTCCATAAGGCGTTACCAAAAAACAACTTGCGTCCGGGTTGCGAGCTGCCGACGCCCCGTCTGCCGACGCCCCATGGTGCCTTGGCTGGCGGAGAGCGTGCGAAGGACCGATTGCGGACTGCGAAACTTTTAGTCAGTGGACAACTACCAGAGGACGGTCATGGCGGAAGTATTGAACGTTGAGCTTCGTACGGCGCTGGGTAAACGGAACACGCGCCGCCTACGCACCACGGGGGGGGTTCCCGCGGTCCTGTACGGCCACGGTGAGGATACCGTCCACTTGAGCGTGGGGTCCGAGGCGATCGCGACCGCCGTGCGTCATGGCAGCCGGGTGGTCGACCTTGAGGGTGCCGTCGAACAGAAAGCCATCATCCTCGAACTCCAGTGGGATACCTGGGGCACGGACGTGGTGCATATCGATTTCGGCCGGGTCGCGGAAGGCGAATTGGTCCGCGTGGAGTTGCCGATCGTGTTGCGGGGCGTCGCGCCGGGAAGCAAACAGGGCGGGATCGTCGAGCATGTGTTGCATCGGGTCGAGGTCGAATGTCCCGCGATCTCGGTACCCGAGAAGCTGGAAGTCAACATCAATCATCTGGAGCTTGAAGCGTCGATCCTGGCTTCGGAAATCAAGCTTCCAGAAGGAGTTACGATTCTCGTCGATGGCGACACGATGGTTGTCCATTGCGTGATGCCGCTGGCGGAACTCGAGGACGAAGACGGCCTCGGTGGCGAAGCCGAACCCGAGGTGATTGGCGGCCGCAAGGCGGAGGACGACGACACCGACGAGGGGAAAAAGAAATAGGCCCGGCGCAAGGGGGAAATGGAGTTGTCTGCCCGGTGCGACTGCGATTCAGGTGATGCTCGTGAAACTGATCGTCGGACTTGGCAACCCGGGACGCAAGTACGAAGGCACGCGTCACAACATGGGCTACGCGGTGCTGGCCGAGTTGGCGAAGAAATTCGGCACGACGGGTACCAAGTCCAAATTCGAGGGCGAAGTCGTCGAGGCGGTTTTGGGGTCCCAGCGGGCGCTATTGTTGGGGCCGATGACGTACATGAATCTCAGCGGCAGGAGCGTTCGGGCGGCCGTCGGGTTTTACAAACTGGCTCTGGAAGACCTGTTGGTGATTTGCGACGACCTGAACTTGCCGTTGGGGAAAGTCCGGTTTCGTGCTCAAGGTTCGGCGGGAGGCCAGAAGGGTTTGGCCGATATCATTCGGCAGTTGGGTAGCGATTCGTTTGCCCGATTGCGGATCGGGATCGACCGGCCCCCGGATGATCGGAATTGGGCGGATTATGTGCTCAGGAAGTTTAGCAAAGCGGAGATGCCTGCCGTCGAAGAAGCCGTTTGGCGAGCGGTCGACGGGGCCGCCGATTGGGCATGTCAGGGCATCGAGACTTGCATGAATCGATACAACTAATCTCGCGTTACACGAGGAGCTAGATCTTGGCCGTCAACGTTTACGAAGGCATGTTCATTCTGGATCCCAACCGCTATGCGAAGGATTCGCATGGGGTTGCGGACCAAGTCACCAAGTTGATCGAGGGAGCCGGCGGAGAGTTGCTGGTCAACCGCCTGTGGGAGGAACGGCGATTGGCCTATCCGATCCGGAGGTTCCGCCGCGGCGCCTACTGGCTGACCTACTTCCGGCTCGACGGCGAGCAACTGGCCGACATCGAACGGAAGTGCCAACAGGACGATACGATCCTTCGTGTCCTCTTCCTGAAGGTCGACCCGCGAATCGTCGACGCGCTGATCGCGCATACTTCGGGAACCCCGGTGACCGCCGAACCGGAGAAACCGGCCGAACCGGAGAAGCCCGCCGAACCGGAGAAACCCGCCGGTGAAGAAAAACCGGCCGAGGCCGACGCCGTGGGCGCGACCGCCGAGGCCGACGCCGCCCAAGACGCGGATACGTAAGAAACCCCCTTTTTCCCACACGCAACACCCCGGTCGGGCGCGGTGTGGGGATATCCACCAACCCAAGCGACGGAACCCAGTGCCATGGCGAGTTTCAATCGCGTCATCTTGGTCGGCAACCTGACCCGCGACCCGGATCTTCGCTACATTCCCAGCGGTACGGCCGTGACCGACGTCGGGCTGGCGGTCAACGACAAGCGGAAGAATTCCGACGGCCAGTGGGTCGAGGAAACCACGTTTGTCGACGTGACCCTGTGGGGACGCACCGCCGAGGTGGCCAGCGAATACCTCAGCAAGGGCTCCTCCGTGCTGGTCGAAGGACGCTTGAAGCTCGATACCTGGGAAAAAGAAGGCCAAAAACGCTCGAAGCTCAAGGTGATCGGCGAACGCATGCAGATGCTCAGCGGCCGGAGTCCGGGCGAAGGCGGCGGAAAACCTCGCCCAGCGGCACAAAATTCCAACTACAGTCAGGCCGCACCCGCCGAGTCGTACGATGCGCCGCCGGACGACTTACCCGCCAACCCACCGGCCAACGACGACATCCCGTTTTAGAGTCCAGACGTTTGATCGAAACGCCGAAGAGATGCACCGCCGGCCGCCCCCGACCAACGACGACATTCGTTACCAAAAAGCCAACGGTGTGATTGAAACGCCGAAGAAAGGTTGAAGGTTAGATGCCCGACACGAAAACAGCGAAGAAGCGGCCCGCGGCCCGCCGTCGTGGAAAACGTCTCCCCAAGGGACCCAACGGAGGAATCGAACTCCTCTTGATCCATTCGGTCGAACACTTGGGTAAACAGGGCGACGTGGTGGAGGTGAAGACCGGCTTCGCCAACAACTATCTCCTCCCCCAGGGGTTGGCCGTCATGGCCAGCGGGCACCACAAGCGGATGATCGACAAGCACCGTGCCCGGCTGCTGGAGATGGAGAAAGCCAAACTGGCCAAACTACGGGCCAGGGCCGACGAATTGGCCAAGCAGAGCGTCACGATCGAGGCCAACGCCAACAAGGAAGGGCATCTCTACGGCTCCGTCGGCGCCCCGGAAATCGTTGCCGCGCTAAAGCGCGACGGCGTGACCATCACCGCCGATCAGGTGCGTTTGAAAGGTCCCTTGAAGGAACTCGGCCTGTACACCGTCGCGGTTCACATCGGGCAAGAAGTGGAAAGCGAATTGAAGGTGTGGGTTGTCCCCACCGTCGGCTCCGAGGATTCCGAATAGGAAGCGTGGCGTTCAAGGGCACTCGACACGGAGGACCGACCGCCATGGCTACCGCGCACCGAGCGGATGAGACCCACCAGCGCAGCGGCGGCGGCTCGGAGATCCTCGACCGCCTGCCGCCGCACAATCTGGACGCCGAAAAAGGGGTCCTCGGCAGTCTGCTCCTCGATCCCCAACTGTGCGACGACGTCGCCCTGATCGTGCGGCCCGAGGATTTCTATTCCGATACGGCCACCCGGCTGTTTGCCACGATGCGGGCGATGCACGATGAAGGGGGCCGCATCGACATGACCTTGCTGGTCGAGCGTTTGAAGCACGACGGCCAGTTCGACGCCATCGGAGGCTCGGCTTACCTGGCCGAGATCGTCCGCGCGGTACCCGTGGCCGCTCATGCCGAGTACTACGCCGAAATCGTTCGCGACAAGGCGCTGCTCCGCGCGCTGATCCACACGAGCACGGAGATTCTCCGCGACGCGTACGATCCTTCGGTCAATCCCCGCGAAATCGTCAACTCGGCCGAACAGCGGATCTTCGCCGTCCACGACCAGCGGAGCAGCGATCAGTTGACCAGCATTCACGACGCTCTGATGGAAGCGTTCGAGCAGATCGACGCCCGAATGGAGCACGGCGCCGCCTCGGGAGTGCCCAGCGGATTTACCGACCTGGACAACCTGACGGGCGGAATGCACGATTCGGAACTGGTCATCCTCGCCGCGCGTCCGGCCATGGGCAAGACGGCCCTGGCCACGAACATCGCCGACCACGTGGCCGTCGAATCGAATGTGGCCACGCTGTTCGTGAGCCTGGAAATGTCGCGTTTGGAGTTGTCGCAGCGGCTGTTGTGTGCCCGGGGTAAGATCAGCGGGCGGAAATTCCGTAGCGATTTTCTTTCCGGCGAAGACCGCAAGACCCTGATGAAGGCTTCCGGCGAGTTGAGCAACTCGCCGCTGTTCATCGACGACACACCCAGCCGGACGATGACCGAGATCGCGGCCACGTCGCGGCGGCTCAAGCGCCGGCACAACCTGGGGCTGGTCGTGATCGACTACCTGCAACTGATCGAGCCGGACAACTCCCGCGACCCCCGCCAGGAGC
>JABMRP010000746.1 GCA_013202535.1 Planctomycetota bacterium | reverse complement strand
GGTCCTGACCCCTTTTCCCCCGGTGAATGGCCCTCGATAGAAAGGCACCCATGGGCAACCCACTCATTTTCATCATGGGCACGGTCACCGCGATGTTGCCCGACGATCGTCGCTACGCCAAGAACCACATGTGGCTCGCGGCCAGCGACCCCACGACCAAAGACGATGCGTCTGAAGATAACTCGTTTCGCGTCGGCCTGTCGTCATACGCGGCGGCTCTGATCGGGGTGGTGCGGCGATTGGAGTGGAAAGTAGCCCCAGGCGCCGAGGTGGAAGCAAGCCAGCCGATCGGTTTGATCGAAGGCTCGAAAGCCACCAGCGATCTCTACGCCCCAGTTGCCGGGGTGATCGTCCGATGTAACGAAGAGGTGACAAAGCAGCCCGGGCTCGTCACGACCAGCACCTACGACGACGGTTGGCTGTTGGAGATGCGGTGCGACGGGGATACTCTGCTCCCGGTCGCCGAATATTTGAAGCATCTCCAGGCCGGCTGGCCCAACGTCTCGCGGATGTTGCGAGGGCTGCCCGCGTATCCGTGCGACGGGCAATGTGGCGGAGGACCGGAGAAAGCCGAAGCGACGGACGATCCGGATCGGCACGGCGGAGCATGACCGTGAACGATTTGGATGCCGTGACCGTCGTCATCGCGCGGAGCGCCGACTCGGACCAACGACGCGAGAAGCTCCAGTCGCGCCTGGCCGACGAACTGGCCGGCCGCGACGTCGATGTCCTGCTCGTCGGCGATTTGTACGACCTTTCGCCGGACGGGCCCGGAATCCGGCGTCTCCGATCGCTGGCCGGAGACCTGATCGTGGCGGCGTGGCAGTTTCCCCGAAATGCCCATTGGATCCTCAACGCCCACGGAATCTTCGGCCGGATGGAACCGACCTCCTCGGTATCGGGCGAAGAAATCGAGGAAACGCCGCAACAGGGCGGCGAAGCTTCCCGGGAGTTCACGCGCCGGCTCTGGTACTTCGACCTCCGCGCGCACGATCGGGCCGAAGACTGCGTGGCGGAAATCGATCGGATCCTGGCGTCGCGTGACACTTCGACTCCGTCGCCGGTTCCCAAGTCGCGGGAAGACCGGCCCGACGGACCGGTTCGTATCGAAGAAACGACGACGGACCGGTGGTATCCGGTGATCGATTACGATCGCTGTACCGACTGCCTGGAGTGCCTGAACTTCTGCCTGTTCGGCGTGTTTGGGTTCGACGAGGAGGAGTCGATCCTCGTCGAACAACCCGACGCATGCCGCGCCGGATGCCCGGCCTGCAGCCGGATATGCCCCGCCGCGGCGATTATGTTTCCCCGCCACGACGACCCGGCCATCGCCGGCGACCCCTCGGCCGACGGCGCCGCTGTGAAGGTCGACCTCTCGATCCTTTTCGGCGCATCCGGCGCCGAGCAACTGGCCGCCGCCGAACGCGATCGCGCATTGGCCGAAGAAGCCGACGGGCCAGATGATCTGGACCGGCTGGTCGATGAAGTGGACGAGATGGAGATTTGACGGGGGCTGCTACTTCTTGCGTTTCCCGCCGCGCGGGCCTTCCGGCACGTTCACCTTCGGCAGCCATTGCGATAGCTCTTTCTTCGCCGCGGCGTGTTTTCGCTCGCCGGCCAGATTGGTCCACTCCATGGGATCGGCCTGGTGGTCGTAGAGTTCCTCGCTGCCGTCGCCGTAACGAATGTAGCGCCATCGCTCGCTCCGCACGGCATGATTGTTGCGGCCGTGGGTGGTCACCACGGGACGCTCCCAGGCGGCGGCCGGATCGGCCAGCAGGGGCTTGAGACTTCGGCCTTCGAGTTCCTTTCGGGCCGGCAGGCCGCAGAGGTCGACCAGCGTGGGATACAGGTCGAGCAAGCTGACCGTCCGCTCGCATCGGACATTCCGGCCGGTCAGCCCCGGCACGACAAAGACCAGGGGCACGCGATCGGCCTCTTCCCAGAGCGTGAACTTTCGCCAGTGATGCTTCTCCCCGAGATGCCATCCGTGGTCGGTCCACAGGACGATGATCGTGTTCTCGGCATACGGGCTGGCGTCCAGCGTGTCGAGCAGCCGGCCGATCTGGCCGTCGGTATAGGTGATACATGCCAGATACCCCCGGACGGCCTTCTCCCAATTGTTGGTGGCCAACACCTTGGCGTGATCGCCGCCCGGTTTGGCCATGCGGAGGCCCGCCTCGGGGATATCGTCCAGATCATCGTCGGGAACCACCGGCAGCACGATGTCGTCCAGCGGATAGCGGTCGAAGTATTTCTGCGGGGCGTACCACGGCAAGTGCGGCCGGAACATGCCCACGGCCAG
>JABMRP010000078.1 GCA_013202535.1 Planctomycetota bacterium | reverse complement strand
TCCCGAGGGCCATCCGTTTCCCGAGCCGACCGTGTGGCTGGGATTGAACGGCGATTTCGATGATCGGGGGCGAGTGAGCAAGAGCTATCCGTCGAAATACTTCAACACGGTCTGGCCGGGTACCTGGGGCGGAATGAAGCTGCACAAGACGAGCGACTATTGGTATGGAGGATCGCTGCTGTTGGAGCACGACGACTGGGGGCCCGGCGTGATGGCCGGCCACTTCCCCAACCCAACGGAGCCCGAGGCGTGCAACGAGGTATTCAACCGCACAGGCGAGATGTTCCGCGAGGCGTTTACGTTCGCCCGGCGCGTGGGGGTGAAGACTTGCATCGGCACGGAAACGCCGATCACGATCCCGGCGCTGGTCAAGCAACGACTCGTGGCCCAGGGCAAGGACCCCGCCGATCCGGCAGCCGTTCGAGAAGTCTACGAAGGCATGTTTCGGCGGATCGCCAAGGCGCATCCACTGGATTACTACTGGCTGTGGACGCCAGAGAGTTGGACATGGAGCGGCAACTCGGGCGACCAGTTGAAGGCCACCGTGGACGACGTGAAGATCGCCTTGGAGGCCTTGAACGACGCGGGCCGGCCGTTTCGGTTGGCCACCGCCGGTTGGGTACTGGGACCGGTGAACGATCGAGCGGCCTTCGATCGGATGTTACCCAAGGAGATCGCCGTCAGTGCGATCAGCCGCACCGTAGGCCACACGCCGGTCGACGAGGCCTTCGCCCGGGTCGACGGACGCGAAAATTGGGCCATCCCCTGGTTCGAGGATGATCTGGCTCTGGCCAGCCCGCAACTTTGGGTCGGCCGCACGAGAAAGGACGCCGCCGACGCCTTGGCTTACGGTTGCACGGGCCTGATGGGCTTGCAGTGGAGAACGCGAATCCTGGGCCCGAACATGCTGGCGCTGGCGCAAGCCGGCTGGGACCAAAAAGGCTGGAACCCCACGCCGGGCGAGGTGCCCCCGAACGCGTTTGCCGAGGCGCCCCTAACGCCGGGACCGCTCGGTGGAGCCGTGGCCGACTACGCTGGCCGAGAGATTTTGGGCACCGACGACGACCGGGTCTATCAGTCATGCCGCTACGACCTGCGCGGATACGGCATCAGGCTGCCAAACGGGAAGTACCGTGTAACCTTGAAGTTCTGCGAGCCACACTTCAACGAGGCCGGCAAGCGGGTGTGCGACGTGAAACTTCAGGGGAAGACCGTGCTGGAAAAGCTCGACATCTTCGCCAAGGTCGGCCAGTTTGCGGCGTTGGATTACACGTATGACGACGTGGAAGTAACCGATGGCTGGCTCCAATTGCGAATCGAATACCGGGAGTCATTGCCGTGCATTTCCGCGATCGTGATCCAGGGACCTGGGTACACAAGGAAGATCAATTGCGGCGGCGCCGCACACGGTGACTACGAGGCCGACGCCCCGAACGCGGCTCCGACCACGATGGGTCCGCCGCGAGGCTTGGCGGTCAGCGATTTCTACGCCGACTGGACGTTGACCCTATTCGGCGCGGAGGTGGCCGAGGAAACCGCGGCGGTCTTCAGCCGGATCGACGGACGGTTGCCACGCGCCGGCGGAAACGGTTGCCCCGCTGCCCTGGCGCCCGACGCAAGGCCATGGGATAAGGTGGCTCAAGAATACACGTTCGTCGACGAGTTGGCCGCTTGTCGCGACAAGGTCCGCGGACCGGGGAACCTCGAGCGATTCGACTACTGGCTCGGCACGATGCGGTATCTGCGCGCCAACGGACGTTTACAGTGTGCCTGGGCCGTCTTCAATACGGCGGTCGCACGTTGTCAGGCGGAACAGGATCCGGAAAAACGGAAGGAGTTGGCGCGTCGGCTTGGGCTGCCGGCCTATCGCGAGTGCCTAGATGCCTTCGCCGAGGCGTACGGTTATTTGCTCGACACCACCAGCACGTACGGCGCCATGGCCACGGTCATCAATTGGGAACACAGCCCTTCCTACCGAATCCGTGCCATCGAAACCACGGGCCAACAATTGGCCGCGGCCCTGGGCGAACCGTTGCCCCAAGATGCTCAACCAACCCAGCGGTACACAGGCAAGCCACGCATGTTCGTGCCGACCGTGCGGAACCTGTTGGAGACAGGCGAAACGCTGAAGTTGAGAGTTTTCGTGTTGGACAACCACCGGCCCCAAGAGGCGGCGCTCTACTGGAAGCCCTTGGGCACGAAGGAGGGATATCGCAAGGTGCCGCTTCAGCACGTCGGCCGGGCCGTGCATGCGGTCAGTCTGCCGGCGTTGGACGACGACATTGAATACAACATCCGGGCAACGACCGCCGACGGGACAGAACTGGTCTGGCCCGCTACGGCGCCCGCCGTCAATCAGACGGTGGTCGTGATGCCCTAGTTGATCCGTCAGAACAGGAGAACTCACGATGGTGCCGCGTACATTGGCGTTGACGTGCTTGTTGGGTTGTGCGGCTTCCTCTGTTTGTTTCGCGAAGCCGCCAGCGGCCGTGGTTTGCCCGCCGGATGTCGGCATGCAAGAGAAACTGGCCGCGCGGGAGATTCGGCGTTACGTGTATCTCCGC
>JABMRP010000745.1 GCA_013202535.1 Planctomycetota bacterium | reverse complement strand
GGCATCGGCTCTTCCTCCAACATCTCCTGCAAGCCGGCGTCCTCCAGATCGCCGGTGAGCAGGATTCGCTGCCCGTGCCACTGGAGCATCAAGACGATACTGTTGGCGTTGTCGTCGTCGAAGAACCCCCTCTCGGGTGGGCTGAGAACTTCAATCATGCATCCGGGCGGCGCCCGCAAGCGGTTGCCGCGATGGATCGTTTCGATGGAAACTCCCGCACGAACGATTACTGCTTTCAGTTCGGCCAGCGCGGCGCTGTCGTTCTCGCGGTCGAACATGGTTGGCGAAGTGTAGACCACCCCGACGGAGAATTGCCGCAACAGGTCGCCCAGCGCGTTGTAATGGTCGGCGTCGGCATGGGTCAGCACGACGGCATCGAGGTGCGTGATTCCTTCCGACCAGAGGAACGCAGCCACGGATCGGGCACAATACTCGGGCGATACCTGGCTTCCGGCATCGACCAGGATCGTTCGCCCGTCGGGCAGTTGCAGCACCACCGCACAGCCATGCCCGACCGACAGAAACGTGCAATCCAATCGGTCGATCTCCTTTTTCATCCACGAGACCGACATACCGACGCCGATCCATCCGGCCGCCAGGGCAAGCAGCCAGCGTCGCGGCGGACGGAGCGACGGGACGGCCACCATCAGGGCCAGGCCTCCGTAGAAGCCGGCGAGCCACCAGTTGTCGGGCCCGGGCACCCAGAAATGACTGCCGGGCACTTCGCGCGCGGTATCGATTCCCCATTGCAGACATGCCAGCATCCACCCACAGCATCGGCCGAAAAGAGCCGCCAGCGGTGGAGCCAGCCATCCGAAAGTCAGCACTCCGAACCCGCAGGCCAAGGCGGCCGCCATCGGCAGCCAGAGATACATATTGAGCCCCAGCGCCACCGGGGAGACAATGTGGAATCGGGCCATCACCAACGGCAGCGCGAGCACCCAGATGACCGTGCCGACCAGCAGCAGGTGGAGTGTCGAGCGGCCGACGACGATCCCCTTGCGATGCATCCGCCCACGACTTTTGGCAATGAGACGATCCAACGGGTCTTGTCCTTGTCCGGCCCTGATCCAATGTGGAGCAAACCACGCCAATCCGGCCACCGCCAGAAACGAAAGCTGGGTGCCGACGCGAAACAGGTCGGCCGGATTCATCGCCAGCACGATCAATCCCGCCGCGGCCAGTGTATTGAACGCCAGCAGACGACGTCCCAAGTACGATCCCAGGCAGAACACGAGCACCAGAATGGTCGCGCGGATCGCCGGTGGCCGGGCGTCGGTCAGGATCGCGTAGAAGATGGTCGCGGTGGCCACGATCAGCGCCGCACGGCCTCGCGATGCCCTCATCACCCGCAACAGCAAGAAGAGCATCCACGCCACAATACCGACGTGCAGCCCGGAAATCGCCAGCAGATGGACCGTTCCCGTCTCGAAGAAGGCTTCCCACTGCTGTTGGTCGAGTTGCTCCCGGGCACCCAGCAACACGGCCTGCGCCAGTCCGCTCTGCTGCTGGTCGACGTATTTCGACAGGAGACGTCTGGATCCTTTTCGCGCCCAGGAGACGATGCCGCCGACGTTGGACATCTCGGCGGCAGCGGTCGTTGAAACACAGTCGGGATACGAGGCCCGCAGCAAACTCAGACGCCGATCGGCTCGGCAGAACGCGGCGTAATCGAAATCGCCCGGGTTGGCTGCCGGCGAGGGGGGATTCAGACTGGCGAAGACCTGCAAGCGGTCGCCCTGGGATACGCCCAGCAGATGCCCCTCGACGGTCAGCGTGGCGCTGCCCGAGCATGGCTGCCACTGGGTCCCGTTGCGAAGTCGCACAACGTCCACCTCGACCCGTGTGCGATCACCCCGGGGGATGACGCGCATCGGATTGTACGGCGGAGCGGGCAGCCGTTTCGGCGCCTTTCGAGCGACCGCCTCGATGCAAACCGGCTGCGACTCGATCCCGGCGTACCTTCCCAGATCGTCATCGGCAAACAGATTCCACCAGCAATGATGCCATCCGGCCGCGGTGGCGGCAATCGACACCAGCAACAACACACAGCCAATCCACCGCCACCGGCAATACCAAAACCCGGCCCATGCAACCAACGCTCCTCCGGCAATAGTCCACCACGCCGCCAGCACGATGCCCCCAAACCGATCCGCCACGATCCCGGCGCAAGCCGCCACCAACACAACCACCAACGGCGAATACCGGGCCGTATCGTCGACTGCGTTCGCATCGATCGGAGAGGGTGTCTGGGCCATGTTACCCATTGTCGGCACTGGATCTGGATCGCACAAGGGCTGGGCGTAAAGTCAGCCCATCTTCCCCACCGGCCCCGTGCCTGCGGCTTGCTGGTTTGACAACTACCGCGGCCTCCCGCGAAGCGATCTTCCCCACCGGGCTTGCCCCGGTGGCTTGTTGGTTTGACAACTACCGCGGCCTCCCGCGAAGCGATCTTCCCCACCGGGCTTGCCCCGGTGGCTTGTTGGTTTGACAACTACCGCGGCCTCCCGCGAAGCGATCTTCCCCACCGGGCTT
>JABMRP010000744.1 GCA_013202535.1 Planctomycetota bacterium | reverse complement strand
TGGGATGATACAGGATGAGCGAATGGACCGAACTGGGTTGGCCCGCATACACTGGCTGGCAAGCAGCCAGCGGCACCCGGCGATCTACTCCCCCCAACGGTGCCGGATATTCTGCCGACCCGTCTCCCGCCTCTGGCGGACGCTCTTATACAAGCCCAAACGGTGGGCCATGTACGCGACTGAGGCTGCTTTGCGTCCCACCGCCTTGGCGACATCGGCGTTGCTATGGGTTTTGTAGAGACGCTTCAAGACGGCGATCTGCTCCTTGGTCCATCGTTTCTTCACTTGCCCCGTCTTTGCCGACACTTTCCGCTTGCGTTTTGTTCGTTTCTTGGCCATTGATCCCAAACCGATGGAGATTTCAGTGAGACTGCTGATAGCGATTATAATGCTACAGCGCTCCCGACTTTACCATAAATGGGGCTCGTGTTCCACGGACTGACCTTGGTGTTTGACAGGGTTGCAGCGAGTGACTACAAATGACCGTGTGCCGGCTATCGTTGCTGGCACACGGTCTGGTCGAGTCGTGCGGAACCCGCGGATTTCGACCGTCGTGAACATACCGTACGACGGACAGATCCACTCGAATCCGAATCACCCAACTCTTACTCGCCGGCTGCGGTTGGTTGTCGACGGCCGGCGCCGACTACGTGGCAAACGATGCAAGGCCTTGACAGCCAGGGCGGACGGAATTACAGGTAGGGGCAATGGTGGCGCCACTTGAGTCGTTTCGGAGGTTCCTGAGATGAAAAAGCAAACTCCCGCTAGCGCAATGCGTCGAGTTTCAGTGCTGTTCTCGTTGCTTTCGGTTATCTTTTCCTTTCTGCTGTCCGGATTTCCCATACCTCTCCACGCGGAACTGGTCGGATACTGGCCCTTCGACGGCGACGGCCGTAGCGAATCCATCGGAAAGGCAACGCAACACGGCGAGGTTGCGGCGACCCGCGACCGGGCCGGGAAAGTAGGCGGGGCAGTGCAGTTCGACGCGAAGAGGAAAGGGTATTTTTCAATCGCGTTGAATGCCGGCGGCGGGTTCGACCAGATGAAAACGGGAACTGTCAGCCTCTGGGTTCGCTGGGATGACGGGCCCCAGACGGGAAACGAGGAGTTCCGAATGTTTGCTCCGGTTCTTTCCCGTCAGCAAAACGGGAACTTTTCGACGCATTTGCTCGGGTTGACAGGGCTCAACCCGAAAGAGGCAGGGGTTCGCTGGCGTAGCGGGTTGAAATGCGAGACGATTCTCGAGCAAAGAGACACGGAGCCGGTCGGCGTCGGAAAGTGGCACCACGTCGCGATTTCTTACCAACCGAACAGGCAGACCCTCTACGTTGACGGAAAGATCGCCGCGGAAAGCGGCGCATCGCCGCAGATGACGAACTTGGGTTACGAGCCGCCGCTGGTGGTTGGCGGCTGGATTGGTGACGGCAATCTCTGGAGTACCGCCGCGGTCGACGATCTTGCGATCTGGAACGAGGCACTTCTGCCGGAGCAGATCGCATCGCTGGCAGCAGGCAACAAAACGCCGCTGGAAATCGTCTCCGTCGTGCGATTCGAGGACGCGACGAATTACAACAGTCTCCAGGAGGTAAACATTCCGCGGGAGCACATCCGGCGGAACCCGCTGCAAGCGATCAAATTCGCGCGCGACACGCTCGCACTGGTGGAAAAGACCGCGCCACGTCCCGAGTTTAAGAAGAAATTGGACGAGCTCCAACGGCAAGTACTCACGTTGATTGAAGCCAGCGGCGCGAAGAGTTCCGGCAAAACCGCGGACAACGATGCCGCAGAAGCCCGGGCTCCCGCGGAGACAGGCAACACGATCGCGATCGAGACGACCGCCGCGAACAAGAAATCGTTCGCGGAACTAACCGCGTCGATTCTCGAACTCCGCCGCGAGATCATTTTCTCGCATCCGGCCCTGAATTTCGACCGTCTGCTGATCAACAAACGGCCGGCGCCGAATTACTTGCACCAATCCCGTCAGTATTTGGGGCGTTACAGCCCCGAGGGCGACGGTCTCGCGGCGCTGACGAATTGGAAAGACGGCCCCGAGGAGAAGTTGCTGCTGAAAGACAAGCTGCCCGTCGGCTCGGTTTTGCATCCGGACCTTTCGTTCGACGGCAAGCGGATTCTCTTCTCGTTCTGCGACCACTCCGAGCCGGACCTGAACCGCCGTCGTTTCCTGATCTACGAGATTGGCGTCGACGGCAGCGGGCTCAGGCAGGTAACCGGCGGCGCAGGCGACCCGCTGAGGACGACGAAAGGTCGCCAGACGGCGATTGTTGAGGATTACGACCCCTGTTATCTGCCCGACGGCGGTTTCATTTTCACGAGCACCCGGCAACAGGCGCACATCCGGTGCCAATACGGCGGTCGTTACTTCGCGAACTTCGTGCTTCATCGTGGCGAACTCGAGAATCTCGACGAACTCGGCCCGCGTATTGCACGCATTTCTTTCAACGAGGCCCCCGAGTGGGAGCCGAGCGTTCAGGCCGACGGCCGTGTGCTTTACACCCGCTGGGATTACATCAACCGGCACTGGAACTGGTTCCAGAGTCTCTGGCTCACGAAGCCCGACGGAACGGGGGTCGCGCACGTATACGGCAATTACACGCGGAATCCCTGCGTCACTGCCGAGCCGCGTGCGGTTCCCGGCTCGAGGAAGATTGTCTCGACGGCCGCGGCGCACCACGGTTACACGGCCGGCTCGCTGATTCTGATCGACCCGCGAGTCGGTGCCGACGGCCCGGAGCCAATCACGCGACTAACGCCTGAGGTGACGTTCCCCGAGTCGGAGTACCGTGGGACGACCCCCGAACAAGCGGACACCCTGATTCACTCCGCGCGAGGAATCAACAATCCCAGTGCGTTTCCGCTGCACGGCGCCTACTGCAATCCGTACCCTCTCTCGGAAGACCTTTTTCTCGTCGCGTACACGCCCTCGAAGCTCGCCAAAGAAGGGCAACAGCAGGGTGGTGTTCCGTACGGAATTGTTCTGCTGGACTCCCTCGGCGGTCTGGAGCTGATTTACCGCGACCCGGAGATGTCGTCGTTCGCACCGGTACCCGTCGTCGCGAGAAGAACACCGCCGGCGCTGCCCTCGACGATCGACCCGCAGCGGAAAGAAGAAACCGGCGTTTACTACGTCCACAACGTGTACGAGTCGACGGAGAAGATCCCCGCGGGCAAGGTAAAACGCCTCCGGGTGGTGAAGATTCAGGAGCAGACAGTCGAGTTCCCGCCGAGCCGCGGAAAGGTAATCCTCGACCTCCCGAAGAGAATCCTCGGCACGGTGCCGGTCGAGCCGGACGGTTCGGTCGCGTTCCGGGCACCGGCGTGCGAGATGCTCGAGTTGCAACTGCTCGACGAGAACGGGATGGCCGTGATGGGGATGCGAACTCTGATTTACCTGCAACCAGGCGAGACAACGTCCTGCATTGGCTGCCACGAACCGCGGTCTCACGTGCCGGCGACTGGAGTTGGAGCGACCACCGCGGCGTCGTACTCGGCTGGTTCGCCAGCCTCGGCAACCTTGCAGGCGGGAGTTCGCGAGTTGACGCCACCACCCGGGCCGCGTTACGAGGGCGGTGTCAGTTTCACCCGGACCGTGCAGCCGGTGTTGGACAGGTATTGCATCGGGTGCCACGGTTTGCAGGCGCCCGGCGACAAACCGGCCGGCGGAATCGACCTGCTCGGAACAATGAAGAACACCGTGTTACCCTACCCTGACTGGCCGGGCCCGAACCGGATCACGGTTAGCACTGCGTACGAATCACTCGTTTCCCGCGAGGGGCTCGTCAGTGTCCCGCAGTGCAATTACGAGAATGACCGGAGCACGCCCTTCGACTACTACTCGCACGCGGGTCGGCTCGCAAGAACGTTGCTGGCAGGACATCCCGACGAGGACGGCAAGCCCCGTGTGCAACTCGACGCGGACAGTTTCAGCCGGGTCGTGCAGTGGCTCGACACGAATGCAATGTTTTACGGCGACTACTCCTGGAACAAAGACGAGTGGAAAAGGCCGAATCCCGAAGGAGAGAAGCAGTTGCGGGCGTACATCCGCGAAGTTTTCGGCGGTACGCTCGGGAAAGAATTCGCGGAGCAGCCGTTCGAGACGCTGGTGAACGTCTCGTTGCCGTCGGAAAGTCGGATCCTGCTCGGGCCGCTTGCCGCGGACGCCGGTGGTTGGGATACGATTGGCGGCGGACCGTGGAAAAGTAAGACGTCGCCGCAATTCCGCCGGATGCTCGAACTCGTCGGCACTTCCGTCGAACCACTCGCAACGCAGGATAAAGCTGGCACGTGTAACCAGAATCCGTGCCGCTGCGGTACTTGCTGGGTGCGGAAGGCGCGTCAGGGTTTTCTCGAACAACGAAGCCCATGAGTCAACTGATAACTGATAGCGATTTCAATCCTACAGCGATCCCGACTTTACCATCAATGGGGCTCGTGTTCCACTGACTGGCCGAGATGTCGAGCCCATTTCGTGCCGTGAGCGTGCAAAACCACACGCTATACGCCCCAGCGGGTGTGTCCCGGAATACCTTCCTTTAATAGTGCATGGAAACAGTCGACTCCGCCATTGTACCCGTTCACCTGCTCACCGGTCTCCGCGTAGTACGCAAAGCCTTCCAGAATTTGATAGAGGTATTGGCTGAAGACGGGTCTCATTTTGAATTTCAGCAAAGCCCAACGTATTGGAAAAGGCAACTTCTTGATGAAATCAACCTTTCCAGTGATCCTTAGCACGCAGTGGTTGTCATCAATGGGCGTGAGGGGGAAGGAAGGAGTCGGGGCACGGCAAAGGGTTCAGCCCAGGTTTCGGCTCTGGCGCCGGTATTCCGCCGCAAGCAGGTCTTCCAGGAACTGCTGCCGCTGCTCCATTTCGGGCGGCTCCACTTTCAGACGCTGGGCCAGGGGCAGGACGACCTGATCCAGCAGAGCGTTCTGTTGATGGTGGTCGAGTTGGCTCCAGCGTTCGAGGATTTTCTCCACGGCCTCGAAGTCGTTCTTGCGGGCCCGGCCGAGGGCGGCGTTGTCGAACCGGAACCGGCTTTCGGCTGCCGGGCGCTGGAGCAGGGCGTGGCGGAGGTCGCCCATCTCCCGCGGCTTGTCGCTAATCACGATCGTGCCGGCCACCATGTCGCCGAACCGCTGCCCCCGCCGGGAAATCACCGGCACGATCCACAGCGGCGGGAGGTGGTCGGCGACGCGGAACAGGTTTCGCACCAGGACGCTGGCCGGGTCCAGCGAGAAGCCGTCGACTTTGACCACCCGGATCGCGCACAGCCGCTTGCCGATCGTCTGGCCGCGGGCCAGCAATTCGCTGCACCCGTAGTAGAAGAAGCTCCCCAGCCCCCAGGCGAGCAGCCAAATCGCGATGAAATACATCGGAACCTGCGCGGGGTTGCGTTGGTCCATCGGTCCGGACGGATCGGGCAACACCTTCTCGATCGACCTGAAGACGCCCTCCGTGGCGACGCCTGCAAACATCAGCACGACGAACAGGAAGAATCCCACCACGACCATGATGATGTTGTCGACGAACCAGGCGACGAACCGCGTACCCAGCCCGGCCGGCTCGTACGCCACTCGGATGTTCTCCGGCGTTTCGAACTCGACTGCGGACTGCATGGCGTTTC
Source organism: Planctomycetota bacterium (assembly GCA_013202535.1). Taxonomy (GTDB): domain Bacteria; phylum Planctomycetota; class Planctomycetia; order Pirellulales; family Thermoguttaceae; genus JABMRP01. Next base: position 6,515 of record JABMRP010000744.1, on the reverse strand, counting down.
CTCGATCAACTGGTTATACTGCCCGTTACGCAACGGGAGGCGCGCGGCGATGGCGTGCCACCTTTCGAGATTCGCCCGCAGGTCGCGGGTCGCCAGATTGGGTGCCAGTATGAGCGATTTCATTATCCGCCACAAGCCGGACTGGGATGAACTGGAGGCCCTGGTCAAGAAGGCCCGGCGGTCGATCCGGAGCATGGCGGTCGAGGACCTCAGCCGGTTGGACGTCCTCTATCGGCGGACCACGGTTCATCTTTCGCAGGCGGCCACCCGAACGACCGACGAGAAGCTGATCTGGTACCTCAACGGGTTGACCGCGGCGGCCCACGCCCTGATCTACCTGCCGCCACGGCAGTCGGCGTGGGCGGGTGCAGGCCGTTTTGTCGCCGAAGGGTTCCCCCGTCTGGTGGCCCGCTGCTGGCGATTCCACGCCGTCTCCGCCGCCCTTTTGCTGGGCGGCGGTCTGTTGGCCTATCTGGTGTCGATGCAGGACGCCTCGGCGGCTTACGCGCTGCTGCCGCCCGGCGACGTTCGGCAACCCGGATCGACTCGCGAACAGCTCCTGGAGGTGCTCCGGTCGGGACGGGAGACGCAGGGCGGCGAAAAGTTCCTCTTCGCGTCGTTTCTGTTCAGCCACAATTTGAAGGTCGGCCTGCTGGCGATGACGACCGGCGTGCTGGCCGCCGTACCCACGACGCTGCTGATGGTTTACAACGGGATGATGCTGGGCGCGTTCGCGGCAATTCACCACAAGGCGGGCATCTACGCGGAATTCTGGGCGTGGATCCTGCCCCATGGGATTACCGAACTGACCGCCATCGTGCTGTGCGGCGGCATGGGCCTCCGGCTGGGCCAGGCGGTGATCGCACCGGGCCTGCAAACCCGCATCGAGAGCATGAAGCAGGCCGGGATCGAGACGGCGCAGACGTGCCTCGGGGTCGCCGCCATGCTCGTGCTGGCCGCGTTGCTCGAAAGCTACTTGCGGCAGAGCCACCTGGCCACCGGTCCCCGCCTCGCGATAGCCGCCGCCACCGCCGTCTTCTGGGCCCTGGTGTTCATCTACGGCATGGTGCGCGAGCGGCACGGCCGGGCAGACGTGGGGCAGTTGCTCAAAGATGCCGCTGCCGCAGTTCAATGAACTGGTTGATCAGCGGAATGGTGAACCGCTTCGGTTCCACGTCGAGCACGTGTACGCCGCTCCGCTTGAGCCAGTGCGCGGCCTGCTGGCGCTGGCGGAGGATCCGGAAGGTGACCGCTTTGCGCGACCCGTCCAGCATCGATTCCACCGGCGTCCGCACGATCCGGCCCAGCAAGGGCGTCTGCAAGGCGGCAAACAGCACCACGTGCCTGCGAGCCAGCGTGGCCAGAGAACTGCGAAAGCGGCCGGACGTCTCCAGGTCGAGGATGTCCGAGAGGATCACCACCAGCGATCGTTTCCTCTGACGCATCTGGAGCGTGGCGAACATCAGGGTGAAGTCCGATTCCCGCCAACGCGACCGGACGTCGTAGACGCTTTCGGCCAGCCATCGCAGCGAATTCGGGCCGGACACCGGCGGCAGGTACCCCAGGACCTGGTCGTCGAACAGGCCCACGCCGCAGCGGTCGCCGCTTTCCAAGGCCACGCGACCGAGCGTCAGCCCGGCGTCGACCGCGCAATCGAGCTTGCTCCCCTGGCCGGCGTCCGCCGCCATCAGACGTCCGCAGTCGATCAGCACCATCACGTCGCGGTGACGTTCGATCTGGTGGCGGCGGACGATGGGATAGCGGTAGCGGGCCGTGGCCCTCCAGTCGATCCGGCGGGGATCGTCGCCAGGACGGTACTCCGAGAGGGACTCGAACTCCGTTCCCATGCCTTGGTGCCGTGCACGGGTCTGCTTGTCGAGCAGGCGGATCGCCGCCAATTCGTCCTGGCGCAGCCCGTGTTCGGAGCTGAAGCCCTCCGGGAGCACCTTGACCGAAGCCATGCAGGGGATCTCCTGTTGCCCTTCGAGCAGCCCCATCGACCCTTCGAGGCGCAGCCACACCGGGCCGAACTGGTGGCGGCCGCGCACGGGGATGTGAAATTCCGCCGTAACGTCCCCGACGGCGCCGCCGGACGCCACCCGCAGGGCATGTTCGCTCAGCGCCGGCAGCGCCCCGGCAGGCACCAGATCCCGTAGCCGGCCGACCAGCGGGTAGCGGCTCCCATTGGCAACCCGCAGCGCCACCAGGAACCCGCCGTCCCGCCCGACCACGGCCGGCATGGTTCGTTCCAAGCGGACGTGTGCGAAGCGTTGCTCCAGGCCCCGCCGATCGAACAGCACGAGCGCGGCGATGGGCAGCAGGGCGATGGCCAGGCACCATGCGACCTTCGGCCAAACCAGTGCCAGCAGGGCCAGCGCACCAAGCGCGATCGCCGCTCGCATCAAGTTGCGTCCCGGCCGGATTCTCATCGCGGCACCTCGATCGTCTCCAGCAAATAGGCGAGCACCTCGTCGGGAGTCCTTCCCTCCAACTCCGCCGAGGGGCTCAAGACGACGCGGTGCCGCATGGCGGGAAGGAATGCCGTCTTGATGTCGTCCGGCGTGATGAAATCCCGGCCCGTGAGGCGGGCCAGACTCTTGGCCCCCATCAGCAGCATCAGGCCGGCTCGGGGACTGGCGCCCACGGCCAGGGCGTCCTCGTCGCGCGTCGCCTGGAGCAGGCGCCGCACGTAGGCCACGATCTCCTCGCGGACCCGCGTCTGGCGGATGGTTTCCCGTGCCGCCAGGATGTCGCCCGGTTCGAGCACGGCCCGCACGCCCATTGCCGCCGGGTTGGAGAGCCCGCCGGCGGCGTGGTGCTGCTGAAGGACCCGCTCCTCCTCCGCCGGTTCCGGATACGACACGCAGACCTTGAACATGAACCGATCCAACTGGGCCAAGGGCAACGGATAGGTGCCCTCCTGCTCGATCGGGTTCTGGGTGGCAAAGATCATGAAGGGATCGGGAAGCCGATGCGTCTGGCCGTCGTAGGTCACGCTCAGTTCCTGCATGGATTCCAGCAGGGCCGACTGGGTTCGGGCCGAGGCGCGGTTGATTTCGTCGGCCAGGAGGAAATGGGTGAAAACCGGCCCCTGGCGGAACTCGAAGGCGTGCGTGTCCTCCCGGTAGATCGACGAGCCGGTGATGTCGTTGGGAAGCAGGTCCGGCGTCATCTGGATTCGCCGGTAATCCAGGTTCAAGGCGGCGGCGATCGTCCGCACCAGCAAGGTTTTGGCCGTCCCGGGCGGACCTTCCAGCAACACGTGACCGCTGCTGAACAGGGCCGCCAGGGAGAAATCAATGACCTCGTCCAGCCCGTAAATCACCTTGGCGATTTCACGGCGGATGGTTTCGTATCGTGAATCGAAAGACAATCGAGAATCCTCCGCAAGGCGTGAAAGGTTTGTTTTTCGCTACGTCGCGCCGTGGTCGACAACGTCTGGTCCACCACTGCCACGGCCTGGATCAGTTGTTCGGCCCGCCGCGGGTCGCGGCGCTGCAGCGCCGCGACCAGATCTTCCGCGGCTTCGCGCCCCGGCGGAAGGCCCAACTCTTGCCGCACGTCCCGCAGCACGCCATCCCGCACCTCCTGGAGCAGGAAGCGACCGCTGGCTCGCCCCTTTTTCAAGAACCTCGCCATCGCTTCCACGTATTCGCCGATCGAGCGCCGCGGCGTGGGCGCAGGCGCCGGCGGGGGTCCCAGAGACGTCGACTGCCGCCAGATCCAAAGCCCCAATACCACCAGTATACCCACGGCCACGACGGCGAAGCCTTGGCGCGAGAGCAGCCACAAAGGATTGCCGCGGATCGTCAGGCCGTGATAGAACTCCTCGAAGACCACCGCCTGCCCTCCGCCGGCGAGCAGATGCGCAGCCAGCACGCTGTTGTCCTGGCGGGCGATCAGGCGATTTTCCAGGAGGGCGGGCTCGGCCACGACCACCACTTCGCCGCTCCCCAGGCGGTACACCGCCACCAGCGTCCGCTGTGCGCCCGCGTCATCCGTGAAGGTGACGCTGCCTGCCGGTTTGGAGTCGGCCACGTCGAGCACCTGGAGCCCTCTTTGCGGAAGCTCCACGGCGGCAACCGATCGCCCCAACTCGGCCAGGGCGCCGCGTGCCTGCACGGAAACCGGCGCGGTGGGGACAGGCTCGGTGGACCATGCCTCCCCCCACGTCTCCCGGAAGGCGTCGAAGCTGTCTTCGTCGACTTCTTCTTGGCGGTCTTCCCGCGGCTGCCCCCCGACCCAATCGTCGTCGGAATGCTCGGAGCCGTCCTCCTTGCGTTCCTCTTGGCGTATCTCTTCCAGCGGACGGGCCGTGACGCCGAGCAGCCCCAGTTCCTCAAGAATGCTCGTCTCTTCGTCAGAATCCGGAGCGGGCGGACGGAACCCACGCTGGCGTGGCTCCGAATCGACCCGGGGTGGGGCCACCACCACGCGGCCCCCACCACGCACCCACTCGGCGATTTCCTCGAGATAGGCCGGCTCCAGGCTCACCAGGTTCTGGTGGGGAGCCCAGAATACCAGCGTGCAGCCCGGGTCCGGCGGCGGCAGCGGCGGCCCAAGCCGTCGTCGCACCGGCACGTTCATCTCCGCCAGGGTCTCCATGACGGCCCGCTGCCCGTGGGCACGCGTCCCGTAGGAGTCGCCTCCCAAGCCGCCGCTGTCGGGCGGGCGCAGAAGCGAAAGGCCGGCCAGAATGATCGAGACCAGGGCGATTCCCACGGTGGCCGCCACCACGCTACGCGCCGTCAGCATAGGCCGTTCCCCCTGACATCCCGCGTATCCGCCCGTGGGCGTCCCGGCAGGCTTTGTAGTCGGTCGGGGCACACGCCGCGCCCCCGTACCATTTGCAGTCGATCGTCTCGACGAACAGGCTCATCCCGTCGAAGACCGGCGTGCCGCGATAACGGCGCAAGTACTCCCGGTTGGTGAGTGCCGGCCGGAACGCCCGCTTCTCCCCGGCCGCCAACCGCAGCAGACAAGCGCGGAACAACAGGCGGATGGCGCCAATGTAGTCGCCGGCGGCGGCCGCCGCCTCTGCCTCTCGCTCGGGCAGCCCCGGATCAAGGTGTCTTGGCTCGGACAGGGCCCTCGCTCTGGCCGACCGCGTGGGTCCCCGTAGGGCAGTGACCACCGCGTAGATGATGTGGGCCACCAGGGCCAATAGCAGGACAAGCAGGCCGGCCACAATCAGCCAGCGGAGCCACTCCGGCAGGCCGTCCAGGGCACCGAATAGCCAGCTCAAGGGAGTGAGAAGCCACTCGATCATTCCGAGGAACAGATCCAGGAAGGTCTTCCCGCCTTCCCCCAGCGGCTCCAGGCGATAGTCCGGACGCTGAACCACCTCCTCGGCGGTCCGACGAATCGTCTCCGGGTCGGGCAACGAGACAGCGCCGGTCATGGATTCTCCTCTTCCCGGAGGTCATCGCTGCCCGGTAAAGTCATCTTGTCCAAAGCCCTGCATCCCCGCGTCACCCTCGCCAGCCGAGGTTTCGGGCACTTCCGCCCCCACCCCCTGGGCCAGCAGCGTCAGGTCGAAGTGCTCGTTTTTCGCACGGCAGGAGAAGTAGAACACCACCACCGCCGCCGCTGCGAAAATGGAGGCGACCGCCTGGGCCAGCGCGGAGCCGATCACCCGGACATGCTCTTGCGGGATGATCGAACCGGCGATCGAAATGCCCGCGTTGATGGCGCCGATCAACAAGAGCAACGCGAACAGCGTGCCGATGTTTCCCCGCATCAGTTCCCGGCTTCGTTTCAGTGCCTCAATTCCCGAGGTTCCTTCGATCACCACCACCTGGGTTGCCAAGGCAAACCAGAACATGCAAAGGATGCCGGGAATCACGCAGAGTATGGTGCCGCCCATCACGGCAAGGTAGAACAGAAACCAAGTCCAGATAAGAGGGAGCGTGAGGGAGAATGCTCGCTGAAACGACTCTCCCACCGTGATGGGCTTGCCCAGATACACGCTGGCGATCGCGCAAATGATTGCCGCGTTGGTAATCGGGAGCACGAACAAGGCCCCTAGCAGTACAACGGGAAGCACCATCGGAAGGTTGGCCACGACCGCCTTCTGAGCAGCCACCACATCCTGGGGCGTTGGGTTGGGAGGGAGTTCCGGAGTGACGGAAAGCGTAACAAGCCCTTGAACGATCATGAAAGGCACCAGGAGAACCAGGGTAATCCCGAGAAGCAACTTCCAATGATCCTTCAGCACGGCGATGGCCTGATCCAGAATCTCGCCGAGACCAAGCTCTCTGATTTCGTACCGCATCGTTGGCTCCTTACGATTGACCGGACAACTGGGACCTATGGGAAACACTCGCTAGCCGCCGACTCTTGCAGTAAACGCTCTGGAAAGCCAATTCAAAAAAGTGCCGTGGAGGTCCGGCAAGGCCTCGAACGCGCCGTTTGCGTTGCCAGGATGCCGCCCTGGGGACTCTAGGATAGCACCAACCCGCCGGTACAGTAAAGCCCCCCACTCATCTTTAACACCTGGAAATCGCAACTCCTTT
>JABMRP010000743.1 GCA_013202535.1 Planctomycetota bacterium | reverse complement strand
TCGGCCAATCCTCGTTATCGGCTGACCTATGCCCGCGCGCTGGAACGAGCCGGACGAATCAACGAGGCCGTCTCGGAAGTGCGCGAGGCGATCGCCACCAGCGACAAACGCGTACACGTCAAAGCCCGGGCCCTGTGTATGTTGGGTGATTTGCTGGTGGCCGGGTCCAAGCCCGACTACAAGCAGGCCATGACCTACCACATGGAAGCCATCCAGTTGGCCAAACCGTTTGTCGAGGATCGTCATCCGGCGATTCGCACCGCCGCCAAGGAGGTGTTGGTCGATGCCCATCTGGCCGCCGCGCACAACATCGCTTGGGGATATTGGAAGGATAAGGATGCGGCGGTCATCGAATGGCTGCGAAGGGCCGCGCTGAATGCCGAGGATCTGATCGCCAACGAGTCGGGAAGTCCCGAATATCGCTTCCGCGTAACGATTCGCGCCCTGTCGACTTACGTCGGCATGCAGGGGCAAATCGATCCGGAGAAGTGGATCGACGCGGCTCGGGCCAGCGGCCGGGAACTCATCGACGGCGCCGAGGATCCCACCTTCAAGGAGCAGGTCCAATGGGACCTGGGAATGGCCATGTACGACGCCCTGCAAATCTACCAAATGCGGGGGGAGCACGACAACGCCTTGAAGTACGGCGAACTGGCCATCCAGGAAATGGAACTCGGCGGCCGCCAAAAACGCCAGACGCCCGCCTACGCCTATCTGATGGGGCGGCTCTACTTCCGTCTCGGGGCGATCCACGCCGTGCGCGACCGGGACCACGGCGCGGCGATTTCCTGGTTCGATAAGGCCGTGCCGCTGCTCTCCCAGCCCATCCCCCCGGAATTGGCCGCCGACTTGGGACGCCACGGCGAAACGTTCGTCAGCATGGGCGTGTCCTACTGGGAGGTCAACCAGCAACAGAAGGCCGTCGAGATGACCGAGCACGGCGTCGAACTCATGGAACAGGCGGTTCGGGCCAACCATATCAAGCCCAACGCCCTGGCCATCCCCTACGGAAATCTGGCCACCATGCACCGCGAACTCGGGCAAGACGAGAAAGCCCAGAAGTTTGCCGAGATGGCCTCGAAAAACGGCACCACGCTCCAGCGGTGATCCGTCTCGGGCCCCGAACCCCGAAACGCCGATCCCGGCTTGTCGGCCGAACCACGCAGTGATAGGCTGAGGGGATGCTCTTTCGCCTGTTCCTAGTGATCGTTGTGCTGCCGCTGGCCGAACTGGCCGTTTTGTTCGCCATCGCCGAGCACACGAGTTGGTGGTTCGTTCTCGGCTTGGTGGCCTTCACCGGTGTCTTCGGAGCCGCGCTTGCCCGCCGCGAAGGTCTGCGCTGCTGGCAGGCGATCCAGGACGAGATGCGGCAGGGGCGACTGCCCGCTCAGGGTCTGCTGGAGGGTGTGCTGATCCTCCTGGCCGGGGTCGTGTTGATTACTCCCGGCGCCATCACCGACGTGCTGGGGTTCGCGTTGCTAACGCCGGCCTTTCGCCGGCGAGCCATCGACTACCTGGTCCATTACCTCCGCGACAATCTGGTCCCCCCGCCGGTGCCCGACGACTGGGATACCCCCACGCGCCCGAGAGACGAGATTATCGATGCCCACGTGGTCGATCCCCAGCACCGTTCGGACGACGACCCCGAGTAGTGCATCCGGTGGCGGGGTCTGTCGTACCCCTGTCTTGCCCGGCCCCGGGTGGATATAATGAGCCTAGCAGCCCACCTCTTCCCCGAAGGGAGAAGGGGCCTTCAGAATTTACCACCCCGTCACGAATTCCCACATGACGACAATCACCGACGCCACCGCCCCGACCTTCGATCTCCAGCCCTACAAATCGCTGGACAACGATACCCTGACCGCGCGGATCAACGCGGTTCGCCAGGAGATGGGGCCCCGGCTGGTCATCCTTGGGCATCACTACCAGCAGGACGAAGTGATCGCCCTTTCCGACTTGCGGGGCGACAGCTACAAGCTGAGCCAGCTTGCGGCCGACAATCAGGAGTGTCGGGCGATCGCCTTCTGCGGGGTCCACTTCATGGCCGAGACGGCCGACATCCTGGCCAATCGGCCCGAGCGCGTCGCCGGGCGCGACGGCTGGCGGGTGACGGTCGTGCTGCCCGATCTGGCGGCCGGCTGCTCGATGGCCGACATGGCCGAGATCGAACAGGTCGAAGATTGCTGGGAGCAGTTGGCCGAGGTGATCGACACCGGCGACGTGACGCCGGTGACCTACATCAACTCGGCGGCCAGCTTGAAGGCCTTCTGCGGTCGCCATGGCGGCATCGTCTGCACGTCGTCCAACGCGGCGGCCGTCTTGAAGTGGTCGTTTGGCCGGCGGCGTCGCGTCTTGTTCTTCCCCGACCAGCATCTCGGGCGCAACACGGCCCTGGCCATGGGAATCCCGCTTGAGCAGATGCCCGTCTGGAATCCCCACAACGACGAACTGGGCGGCAACACCGAGCAGGCGATCGCCGACAGCCGCGTGTTGCTCTGGCAGGGCCATTGCAGCGTGCATCAGATGTTCACCCCGGCCCACGTCGAGCAATTCCGCCGCGACTACCCGGGCATCAAGATCATGACCCACCCGGAATGCACCGCCGAGGTCGTGTCGCAAAGTGACGTGATCGGCTCGACCGGCACGATCGTTCGCGCCATCAAGGAAGCCCCACCGGGCACACGCTGGGCCATTGGCACCGAACTGCATCTGGTCAACCGGCTGAAGAAGGAGCATCCCGAGCAGGAGATCCATTTCCTCTCGCCCATCGTCTGCATGTGCGCCACGATGTACCGCATCGACCTGGCCCACCTCTGCTGGTCGCTGGAGAATCTCTCGGCCGGCACCCCGGTCAACGTCATCCACGTTGCCGACGAAACGGCCCGAGACGCGCTGCTGGCGCTTCAGCGGATGTTGGAAGTGTCCTAGCACTCAACGCC
>JABMRP010000742.1 GCA_013202535.1 Planctomycetota bacterium | reverse complement strand
GTTCGGTGCCCAGCACGAGTTCCGTCATCCCGAGGATGGCGTTCATCGGCGTGCGGATTTCGTGGCTCACGTTGGCCAGGAATTCGCTCTTGGCCCGGCTGGCTTCCTCGGCGGCTTCCTTGGCCGCCTGCAGCGCCTCGGCGGCGCGCTTCTCTTCGGAGATGTCTCGCACGGTTGCCTGCAGCAACGGCTTGCCCTGGAGTTCCAGCCGGGTCAACAGCACCGTGGCAGAGAACTCCGTGCCGTCGAGTCGCCGGTGTCTCCACTGGAAGAAGTGCGACCCCTGCTCCATGGCAACGGTCATCATCCGCTGGGCCTTCTCGGCGGAAGGAGTCCCGTCGGGCTGGAATTCCGGCGAAAAATCGACGGGGGTGCAGGTAGTAAACTCGCCCTCGTCCGCGCACGCGAACAACTCGATCGCCGCCGGGTTCCCGCTGATGAATCCCTCGTCGGGAGTGAGCACCATGATCGCGTCGCGCGACGAGTCGTAGAGCGTCCGGTAGCGCGTCTCGCTGACCCGCAGCGATTCTTCAGTCTGTTTGCGCTGGGTGATGTCGCGGGAGAAGCCGAACGTGCCGATGGTGTTTCCCGCCTCATCGTACAAGGGTACCTTCGTCGAGACGGCCCAGGTCGTGTGGCTGTCCAGCCAAGTTTCCTTCTCTTCGCGGTCGAGCATCGGCCGCCCGGTGCTGAGGATCTCGCGTTCGTCGGCCAGCGCCTGTTGGGCGTGTTCGCTGGTGAAATAGTCGCAATCGGTCTTGCCCAACGCCTCGCCGGCTTCGTGCAGGTTGAAGCAGTCGGCCAGCGCCTTGTTGATCCGAATGAATCGACTTTCCGAGTCCTTGAAGTAGATGTTGTGCGGCAGGTTGTCCATCAGGGCGTGCAACAGGTACCGCTCCTGTTCCAGGGCGGTTTCCGCCCGCTTGTGCTCGGTGATGTTGCGAGCCACGCCCCGATACCCCCGGTAGCCGTTGACCGAATCGCAAATCGGCTCGGCGCTGATTTCCAGCACGACGCGGGTGCCGTTGCGGTGCAGATGCGTCGCTTCCAGCCGAACGACGGACTCCCGGGCGGCAACCGCGCGCTCGGTCAGCGCGCCGACGCGGACCTTCTCCTCGTCGGGCATCAGGTCGAACGGTCGCTTGCCGACGATCGCCTCGGACGAATACCCCAACAGCTTCTCGACCTTGGGACTGGCGTAGGTGAAAACCAGGTCCCGGTCGACCTCCCAAATAAAATCGTTCGTCGTCTCGACGATCGCCCGAAACCGCTCCTCCTCCGCCCGCACCGCCTCGGTCATCCGCCTTACCTCGGCGGTGACGCCCGCTGCGGCGATCGCCGCCGCCACGCCCCCCAACAGCCACACGACCAGCCCGATGCCCACGATCGCCCAGATCTGGCCGGTAATCTGCCGGTCGATCGCCTCCCGGGAAAGCAGCACGTGGACCCATGTCTCCTCCCCCGTGACCGGCGCGGCAACGTCGTAGAAGACGGCTCCCCGGAGATCCTGAAACTGGACGACCGCGCTGGCCTCGGGCGGATTTTCGCGCGTGCGGAAGAGGGCCTCGGGGACGCCCGTGGGAAACGTATGCACGTAGGGCTGCCCGTCGCGCTCGACGAAGGCGTACTCGATCGTCGCCTGCTGCCGGACCATTTGTTCCAAGAGCGACTTCAACTCGACACGGCGATCCCAGTAGAGATCGTCCCTGGCCTGCGCGGCAAGGAACTGCGCCGTCACCTCGCCGTTGGCCTTCTCGTGCTTGCGATGGTCGGTGATCATCAGCACGGCCAGCGTGGCGCAGGTCGCCGTCACCAGGAGCGTCACCAGAGCCAGCGTCTGTGCGAAGATCTTTCGCTTGAGAGTCATCGGCCCTCTTCTTTCGTGTCCGCCAACCAGAGTTGCATCCGGCGCACCGAATCGTACGCCGCGTCATCGCCTTCGACAAATCGATCGATACGCAGGCGGCGAAGCAAGTCGCGCGACGTTTCCTCCTCATGCAAAGACAAAAATACCTCGCGCAGGCGGCGTTTCAGGTCGCTCTCCAACTCCGGGTGGACAACCACCGGCGGGATACCATAATCGGGCGACCGGCCGACGATCTTCGTGCGGCGTGTATGCACCGAGTCACCGGCGTCGAGGAAATCCCAAACCAACTGATCGACCGCTGCGCCGTCGGCCAATCCCTCGGCCACCGCGCGGATCGAGTTGTCGTGGCCGCGGGTGAAGAAGGTCTCGCCGAAAAACGATTCCAGTGTCTGGCCTCGCCGGCCAAGAACGTATCGGGGGACCAGATACCCGGTGTTGGAAAGTCGATCCGTCAGGGCGAAACGTTTGCCCCGCAAGTCGTCCAGCGACTCGACGTCGCTGTCTCGATGGGCGATGAAGTAACAGCGGTAGACCGCCTCACCACCCACGACCGGTACGGCCAACAGTTCCATCCCGAATTCTTCACGGCCGGTGACATACGGTCCGCTGCAAACAAAAGCGACGTCGATCTTCCGCTCGGCAAGCAAGGCATTCACCTCGGCGTAAGTCGGCCGCTGCACGAAGACGACCTCGCGTCCCACCCGCTGGCCGATCAATCGCAGCAAGGCATCGTAGTATTTCTTCGTCGGTTCGGGCGAAATCATCGCCGCCACGGCCACGCGCAATTCGGGACGGTCCGCCGCCGCCGCACCCACGGGGATTGTGGCGTTGGGCGCGACACTCTGCAAGTCGATCGTCGGCATGCCGCGACCGCCGAAGACCCCAAACCACCAAAGGCACGAGACTGCCCCAAAGACGATCAAGGCGACCGACAACCACAGGCCGCCCGACCGCATCACGCCGAATCGGGTTGAAAAACGGTTGTGCATGCGCCCACCCGCGATCCGTCCAAATGCCTCCACCGGGGAAGACGACCGAGCCGTCTCACTACGGAACAAGCCCCGGTGAGCAGACGATTCACGCAAGCCGAGTTATTAGCTATCTTATCGATATTCGCAGCGGAAGAAACGCCCCTCAGTGGAGGGGGGCTGATGGCGGCGGGGGTCGTCGAGGGTGTGGTGGTCCACCGAGATTCGGCAACTCGTTTGGGTGGTTTTACGCCTGACTGATCCCACCTAAACGGGTTATCAAAACTCGGTGGACTACCACACGGGCCGGTGTGTTGTCTGAGCGGTCACCTCTGGCCATGCGGCACGATTTCCCGTAGTACCTTGGGTTGATGAAGCATTCCTCGCTCGTTGTCCAAAAGGGCTTGAGAACGCAAAGTGTCAAGAGTCGTCCTCGAAGCCCTTCATTTTCTCCTCGGTGAGGCTGTACTTTATGAGCCTGGTTACGTGCTTCTTCTCTTCCTTTATTATGGCGTCTAGTGCTTCATTATTCCCCAGGATGTCCTGAATAGCTCGATAGAAAGCGAGCGTGGCTTTTTCAAAATCGAGAACCCGAGTCAGGACCTCGGCGACGCTCTGGACCTTCTCCAGTGCTACGGCCAAGCCAACACCATTACCGAACAGTTCCGACCGTGCCATGGCGATAAGGTACTGGTAATCGTCTTCCCCTGATGTGATCTCGTAGTCGGGTGGAAGCTCGTCGAGTAACACCTTGAAACTGTCGCCGTGAGC
>JABMRP010000741.1 GCA_013202535.1 Planctomycetota bacterium | reverse complement strand
CGGCTCCGATCAGGGGCCCCAGTGTAAACCCCAGTCCGAAAGCGGCCCCGATCAGCGCCATCCCATGGGTCCGTTTCTCCGGCGGCGTGACGTCGGCGATATAGGCCTGGGCGGTGGGGATACTGGCGCAGGCAATGCCCGCCCCGATCCGCGCGACGAACATCCACGCCAGGCTATGCCATTGCGAAGCCAGCCCGAACAGCGCGTAGAAGAAGGTCGAGCCGGCCAGACTTACCAACAGCACGGGCCGGCGCCCCAGACGATCGGAAAAACGCCCCCAAAACGGCGCGAAGAGAAATTGCATGACCGAAAAACAGCTCATCAGCAGCCCGAGAATCCAGCCCTTGCTTTCCGGAGAGAAGCCGACGGTCAGTTCCCGGCCGTAGATGGGCAACAGCGGCAGGACCAGCCCGAATCCCAGCAGATCGATGCAGACGGTAGCGAAAACCAGCAGCAGCGCGGTACGGCGAGAGGCGTCGTTCATGGGGGTGAGTTTCTCAGGGGTATGTTGATCAGGTCGGTTGTTGGTTTTCGGTGTTCTTCCGATGACCGTTGTCAAATGTCCTTCCACGCCCCGGGGTGGCGTCCCCTGGGTCCCAAAGGCGGGGGGCATGGAGATTCACCAGCGCCCGACCCACCGGATGCCACCGGTGGGCGTGGTGAATCCTCTTTCTCTCCCCTCTAGTCCCTAGTCCCAGTCCCTAGTTTCTAGTCCCCCAGAAGGATCATTGTTTCCCACCACCCCCGAAAGGGCAACCGCTAGCCAGGGGGGCCCGAAGCGGATATCATGCATCCCATGAACGAACCATTACACCCATCGCCGTTGGATATCGCCTGGTGCCGGGGGCAGTTTCCTGCCCTGAAGCGGACGGAAGACGGTCAGACGGCCGTCTATTTCGACGGACCCGCCGGAAGCCAGGTGCCGCAATCGGTCGTCGATGCGATCGGCCATTACCTGATCGGGATGAATGCCAACCACGGGGGACTCTTCCCCAGCAGCCGACAGAGCGATGCCCTGTTGGACGAGGCCCATCGGGCGGTCGCCGATCTGCTGGGGGCCGCCGATCCGAGGACTGTCGTCTTCGGCGCCAACATGACCAGCCTGACCCTGGCCCTGTCGCGGGCGATGGCCCGAACATGGCAGCCGGGCGACGAGGTGGTGGTCACGCGGTTGGACCACGACGCCAACGTCCAGCCATGGATCCTGGCCGCGCGAGACGCCGGGGCCACGGTGCGTCACGTCGACGTCCGCCCCGACGACTGCACGCTGGACCTCGACGATCTGGCCGCCAAGCTGTCGTCAAAAACCCGGCTGGTGGCCGTCGGCTGCGCGTCGAACGCCGTGGGCACGATCAACCCCGTGGAGGAGATCGTGCAAACGGCCCACGAGGCCGGCGCGCTGGTCTTTCTCGACGCGGTGCATCTCGCCCCTCATGCACGGATCGACGTCGAGCGCTGGGGTTGCGATTTGTTGACCTGCTCGGCGTACAAGTTTTTCGGTCCCCACGTGGGCATCCTCTGGGGACGCGAGGAACTTCTGCGGGAACTGCCGGCCTACAAAGTGCGCCCCGCGCCGGACGACATCCCGGGTCGCTGGATGACCGGCACGCAAAGCCACGAAGGCATCGCCGGCACGCTGGCGGCGGTCGAATATCTGGCCGCGTTGGGACGCCGGTCGATGCCCGAGGCGGCGGATCGTCGTGCGGCTCTGTCGGCCGCTTACCAGTGCATCGCCGCTTATGAATGCGAGTTGGTCGCCCGCTTGCTCGAGGGTCTGGCCAGCCTGCCCGAGGTGAAGGTCTGGGGGATTACCGACCCGGCGCGGACGGCCGAGCGGGTGCCCACGGTCGGGATCACGCACGCTCGGCTCACGCCGGCCGAGCTGGCCGACTACCTGGGCCGTGAGGGTATTTACACCTGGCACGGAAACTTCTACGCACTGCCCCTGACCGATGCCCTGGGGCTGGAGCCCGAGGGGATGGTCCGCATCGGCCTGTTGCACTACAACACGGCCGAAGAGGTCGGGCGTCTGTTGGACGCACTGGCCGAGGTCGAATGAGCGTTCGCCCTGACGCTTCGGCAGTGGCGCCCGAGCGAGGTCGGGAGACCTGCGCCCGAAATGCATGTCGGGCGAATCGCCGGCGGACGCAAGGTGTTGGGCAATCGCGGGTTAGGAGGGGGCCCCTTGTTTTTGTCCAGTGGGGCGGTAACAATTGTCAATTCAGCGGACAATCACCGGTTTTCCTCCGCCGGAAACGAACCATCGTATCTCGAACCGACAGGAGTCTTCCCAGATGCTCAGCCAGAAAATGCAAGACGCGTTGAACGAGCAATTCAACGCCGAGTATTATTCGTCGTACCTCTACCTCTCGATGGCCGCCCATTGCG
>JABMRP010000740.1 GCA_013202535.1 Planctomycetota bacterium | reverse complement strand
GTGGGAACGAGTGGAAGCGTGGGAACGAGTGGGAAGTTCCTTCGACACGGCGTGTTACTCCTGGGGCGATGTCTCGGGGGCGGGAGACCTTTTGGGCTTGCCGCCGATGAGCCGCTCGAAGTACCGGCGGTTGAGATGCTCCCAGCCGGCGGGCGAGGCTTCCTCCATGCTGCCCAGCAGTTCTTCCTGAATGTCGGCGGGGAGATTGTCCGAGGTATCTTCGCGAATCTCGAATTCTCCCTTAACGTATTGCTTGACCGAACCAAGTCCCTCGGCCAGTACCTTGCGCTGGCGCAGCGCGTGTTCGTAGCGTCCGGCTCGCAGGTCGTCTTCGATTCGGGCCATCAGATCGAGCATCTCGCCAAGGTCGGTGTGGTGAAAGGCCATGACTTTGCGTTGGATGTCGATTCCCTCGGCCTTGTTGCGCAAGGCACCCTGTTTTCCGGCCAGGCGCTGAAGACTTCGCGGGCCCTTGGGCCCGGGCGCCGGCCCCTCGAGCCCCTCGGCTCCTTGGCCGCTCTCCTTGCCGCCGCCGGTCGCTCCGCCTTGAGCGTCTTTGCTGTGGTCCTTGATCTGGCCTTTGACGTAGGGGTCGGGTGTCAACCGGCTGGGCGTCTTTCGGCCGCCCTTGCCCACCGCTTCGTCGCCGACGAATTCGCCGCTCGATTTGCCGCTACGTCCTTCACCGGAGCGACCGCCGATCTCACTGGTGTTGGGCAACCGATTGCCGGTGGCTCCCTTGGCGCTCATGTTGGAGATCGGCCCGTCGGCCACGTCCCAGCCGGCGCCTTTGTCCAGCGAATCGGCCGCGCTGCTGCTGACGTCCTCCATCTCGGCAAACAGGTCCTCCTCTTCTTCCATCAGTTCGCCGATGAGATCTTCCAACTCGCCGGGCAACTCGGCCATGGGTGCTTCCTTGCCGGCGTCGGAGAGCGATTCTTCCTGGCTCCAGCGCTCGCGGTCGGGCGTGTCGGGCAGCCACTTCTCCAGATTCGTCTTGATTTCCTCGGCCATTTCCGCCCCCAACTGCTCCAGCGGCACGGCAATATCGGCCGTCTTCTTCGTCAGCGCGTCCTTGGCCATCTTGATCTCGGTCTGGATCTCGTTGAGCTCCTTGAGCATGCTCGAGTTGGCAAAGTCTTGCTCGGGCAGTTTACTCAGGTCGGAATGCAGATCTTCGAGAAACTTCGACCAGTCGTCCTCCGCGGCGGCCAACTCGGCCAGCAGATCCTCGTCCTCCTCGGAGAAATCCTCAACCGGTTTCTTGGCGAGGTTTTCGGTGGCCTCGATCACCTTCTTGCGCTGTTCGAGTCGTTCCTCAAGTTTCGCCCGAATCTCCTCAAGTTTCTCCCGCGTTTCCGGGGGCAAATCGCCGGCGGACCGTTTGTCCATTTCCGCCAGTATTTCGTTTTGCCCGTGTCGGGCCACGTCGAGCAAACGTCGCAAGGCCTCGATAATCCGGTCTTGTACGGGGCTGAGTCCGGCGACCGCCCCGTCGTACCCTTCGATCGTTTCCACGGCGCAAAGCCCGTCACACGCCTCAATGGCCGCGACCATTTCGTTGTCGGCCAGACGGTCCAACTCGCTTTGGATGCGCAGGCGATCGGAATCGCCGCCGGGCTCGATACCCTCGACCAGGCCCGTCGCCGCTTTGCGAACGTCGAGTTGCAGGCGTCGCACTTCGCCGGCCATTTCGTCGCGTTGCGACAGTTCGTCGTGTTGGCGGATCGTCGAAGCACGAACCCGGGCGGTGACCTGAGTGCGGAGGATCTTCCACAGGGCTGCGCGAATGCTCTGGAGCTGCTCGATCGCCTCCTCCGCGCGGCTCTCGCCGTCGACGATACGCACGGTCTGCCATGCGGTGGTGGCCTGCTGGGGCAGAAGTTCTTCACCCCACTGGGCAAAATACCGCCGGTCCTGGACAACCGCCCGAACCTGGACCGCCTGCTTCACGAGAACCTTCTCGGCGTCGAGCGGGATTTCGAGAAACGTGGACACGGCGGTCGGCGTCTCGAACTTCGACCATTCCTTGACCTTTTCGGCGGGCCCGTAATCCTCCGCGCCCGTCTGGCCGGAGTCGTCCGCGGGCGTCGACACACGCATTTCCAGACGCACCCAGCCGACTCCATGGTCGTCGCCCGCCTGAATCGCCACGGGGATCACTCCGCCCGGCTCGACCGCACTCTCGCGCACCGGCTTGAGCAACTTGACGGTGGGTGGCTTGTCGGGGAGTACTCGGATCCGATTGACTCGCGGGTTAGGATCCGTGTGGCCGGCCGTGTTGAACAGGTGGATCGTAAACGTCGTGTCGCGCAATAGGGGAACATCCACCTCCAGGATTTGTCCTTCTTCCTCCACGCTTCCCGGATATTTCTGCCCGGCCAATGCGACGTGCCCCCGGCTGATCCGGTCCGAGCCGCGTACCCGCAGATGCGCCACGGTAAACTGCGGCACGCCTTCGAGGTCGGGCTGGGTCGTGGTGTAGGGTTCCGCCGTGCGATCGAGGTATTTGGGGTATTTCAGCGTCACCTCGATTTCAGCGACAGTCGGCTTGTCGAGCAGGCCGATGTGATGGATCGGGCTTTGCGAATCGCCGATTTCCAGACGGTAGTCCAGCGGCTGGGTGACCGACTCCATGGTCAGCGCGTATCGGCCGGGATCCTCGCCGGCCGAGAGCGGGAACTCTTCCTCGCGGTCGACCTCCCCGTCGTCGTTTGTGTAGCTGACAAACAACATCGCGTCGAACGTTTGGCCGTCGGGGTTGGCGATCCGGCCGGCGATTTCCAGCGAGGAGCCGATCTGTATCTCGGTATCGCCGGGCGTGACCTCGATTTCGCCCACCGCGCCGACCGAGGGCGTGAACGTCCAGGGGGCCATCATCCGGTCGGCGGCCGAACTCCATTGGGGGAAGACAGTTCCCAACACGCCGGCGGTGACGATCAGCAGTAACAGCGTCAAGGAAGCTTCGGCCAGATCCCGCCGGGTCTGCATGCGGCAGAGAAACCGCTCGCGTCGGCTCTGGCGGGCGGCCACCCCCTGGAAGCTCAT
Organism: Planctomycetota bacterium; assembly: GCA_013202535.1. Lineage (GTDB taxonomy): Bacteria > Planctomycetota > Planctomycetia > Pirellulales > Thermoguttaceae > JABMRP01. Next base: position 1,532 of record JABMRP010000740.1, on the reverse strand, counting down.
CCGCCCCACGCGCGAGGCCGCCTGGGCGACCGCCGCATCGCGCAGCGCCGGGTTGCTCTGCCGCCCGTCGTTGGCCAGTTGCAGCACGTTCATCAGGCTGCTTTGCAGCTCGGGATGCGCCATTTCAACGCGGCGCGCCGTGGCCTCCAAGCCACGCTGGGCGCGAATCGAGCGCCGGCAGACCAGAACAATCAGGACGACGGTCAACAGGAGCCATCCGCCGGCCAGCAACCAAAGCATCGGCTGCGAGAAGACCATCAGCGAATCGGCCACCAGCAACGCCAGCATCGCGCCCATCGAGAGACAAACCGCCAGCACGGCCGTGGTGGTCAGCGTGAAGAACCACCACTGCTGACGGATCGAATCCAACCGCCCAACAATCGCGTCCGCCGCGGGAGACATGGCTACGATCCTCGCTCTGCTCGACTGTTTGGCTTGGTTTCGATGTTCTGGGTGGAAACAAGGTCTCACGGGGGCCGGTTCGTGGCCCGTTACTGCAATGTCGGGTAAACCACCTCGCCGCGGAGTTGGGCCTCGCCGCCTTCCTTTTCGTATACGCCGTAGAAGATCGAGCAGCAGTCCAACCAGAGTGTGATGCGGTGGAGTTCTTCCTCCGAGAGCTTCACGTCGTAGTGGCCCTCTTCGAGAATCTTCAACAGCTTCGAGGCGCGGGCGCCGAAGCCGCCGGGCGTGGTCCGGAGGCCGTTGCCGTAGCTCCAGAAACCGTACTTCTCGGCAAGGCTGTTGTACGAAGCGTACCAGTGGCGCGTGATCGGCTCGCGGCCGAGGTTCGGCGCCTTGTCCGATTTCTCTTTGTGGCACTCCACGCAATGGTTGTCCAGCACGGGCTGAACCAGCCGGGGGTAACTGAAGGGATTCGTTCCGTCGACATCCGGTTTCAGCCGCGAGGGCTCGCGTTGGAGTGCCGTCGGAAGGCTCTCGGGCATCAGCGGGGCGCGATGCTTGCGCTCATGGCAACCGTGACACACCAGCCGTTCACCGGCTTGCAGATACGTGGCCGAACGCATCGACTGCACGGCCAGTCCGTTTTGGTCCAGTGCCTGGAAGAAAATCTCCTTCTCCGCGGGCACGATGAAGTGGGCACTGCCGTCCTTCTCCACCGGGACGGTTCCCAGCACGTTGCGAGCCAGGATGACCGAGTCGCGGCCCGTGGGCACTCGCAAACCGATCTCGTGGGGCGGACGTCCCGAGGGAACGGTCATGGGCAAAATCTGGATCACCCGAAGCGCTTTGATCTCGGTCCCCTCGGGCCAGGGGTTCTTGCTATCGTAGGCGTTAATCACCGAGAGGGTTCCCTCGGCCGGTTCCTCGGCTTTGCTGGCCGGCGGCGAGACGAACGGTTTGCCGCCGGGTGTGTGCTGGGAAAACATGGGCACCTGCGGCGGTTGTTTGCGCGGGCGCAGGGGCATCGGACTTTGACAAGCGACGGCCGGGTCGCGGTAGATCAGTTCCTTGTTGCCGAAGGCGTCGACCAGGTAGATGCCGTAGTTGCCGCGCACATGCGTTCCGCC
>JABMRP010000739.1 GCA_013202535.1 Planctomycetota bacterium | reverse complement strand
GTACAGTGCCAGTTCGGGCCCGTCGCGATCAACACGGCGTCGATGTCGTCGCGCCCCAGCAGGTCGCGGAAGTCGCGGTAGGTGTCGCAGTCGTTGTTCTGGTGGTGTTGGTCCGCTATCCCTTTGATCTTCGCACGCTGCGCGGCCTTAGTATCGCAGACGGCCAGGAACTGAACGTCCGGCTGTTGTAGAAAGCAACCCAGATCGTAGGTGCCGCGATTGCCGATGCCGATGCCGCCGACCGTAATCCGATCACTCGGCGCCACGGCGTCGTCTTTACCCAGTGCGGTGCCGGGAATCACCATCGGCGCCATCAGCGCGGCCCCGGCTCCCACGGCGGTCTTCAAAAACCGCCGCCGATGAAGATGTGTTGCTCGTTGCGACATATTTTGTGTCTCCTGATTGGAAGTGGACAGTTGCTGCGTCCCCGCCTTCCCGCATCTGGGCGACACTCTTGCGAGCCGATAAGATGCGGGGCCTGCGGAAACTATTATGTTACACGCTTTCGGCCCGGAAGTAAACAATTTCCCGTGCTACCGCTTTTTCAGCGTCATGCTCATCCCGAAACTCTCCATCATGATAAACGACGTGTCGAGGTCCGGGTTGGTGGTGATGGCCTTCATGTAGCGGGGGTCGGGCATGCGGCCGTGCATGTCGTGGCCGATGATCAGTCCGCCGGGGCGGACCAGCGGCAGCAGTTGATCGAGGTAGTCGAGGTAGCCCTTCTTTTCGGCGTCGAAGAAGAGCACGTCGATCGGTTCGGTGTGCTGCTTGACCGTCTGGTGGGCGTCGCCTTCGATGATGGTAATCACATCGTCGACGCCCGCCTTCTTGAAATTCTCGCCGGCCAGTTTCACCTTCTCGGGATCGATCTCGTGGGTGAAGACCTTACCGCCGCTGGCCCGCGCGCCCATGGCCAGCCAGATGGTCGAGTAGCCGCTGGAGGTGCCGATCTCGACGACGCGCTTCGCGCCAAGCGCCTCGGTCAGTTGTCGCAACACGCGCCCTTCGCGGGTGGTGATGTTCAGATACCAGCGACCCTTGGTCATCTCCTCAAGCGCCGCCAGGGCCTGCTTCTCCGCATCGTTCTTAGCCAGCGACGGCCGATCGTACTCCGGCGCTCCGCCGAAATCGAACCCGGGACGCTCGGGACTTTTCTCCGGCGGCGGCTGCGCCGATACCGTGTCGACAACAAGCGACAGAACAGCCAAAGCGGCGATACTCAACATGACGCGTTTCATGGCACGACTCCTGGGGACTGCGGGGAGAGCGAACTGGTGTTTCCTTGCCCTAACGGCCTTTATGGTAGGCGGGCGGCCGCCATCTTTCAAGCATTTCTCGATATTTGGCCATCGCCGGCAGAATTCGATATTCGGCGAAGAGCGACGCCGGACAAATGACGTAACCCCTTGGCAAAAAAGGAGAACGGAATGATCGGCGGGGACGGGTGACGACCGCTCCGGGTGCGGCGGGAACCGCCCGCCTGGCCCCGAGCACAAAATTCTGTATCCGCGTTGCAGATCGGATTATACTGAAAGTCGAGGAAACCGTGGGATCCATGCATCGTGGTGCAAGGTGTTCCTGCCAAGAAATGTCTGCATTGCCCAGGACGGTGCGGGCGGAACCCTGTTCTTTTGCGTCATCCCGGTCAAGGCAGGATGACGGACACAACGGAGAGTAGCAATGAACCGATCGTTGAACAAGCTGGCAGTCATGGTGTTGGGATTGGTCCTCGCGTTGACGGGGGCGGCCCACGGTATCAACTACGATTTCGACAACGGTGCTCCCGGCGATAGCGACTGGAACTCGCCGCAGAACTGGACCGGCGATACGATACCCGGCGTCTCCGACAACGCGTTCATCCTCGACCAGCTTTCGGGCAACGTGACGATCAATATCACCAGCACGACGCCGGTGCTCCACGAAGTGGTCCTTGCCCGCGACATGCCCGGCAACGTGATCGTCAACCACAGCGGCGGGACGCTTGAGAACCGCAGTTGGTTCAACATCGGCCAGGGCTTCGGCGGCGTTACGCACACCGGCACCTACAACATGACCGGCAACGCGATTGTGCTGGCCACGCACGCCGCCGGCGGAGAGACCGCCCTGGGAGCTTTCACGGGAGCCGGCGGCGTCAAGGGTACGCTGACGATCTCCGACAACGCCCAGTTCATCCAGGGCACCAACGACTTTCGACTCGGCGGCGAGGGGGTCGGGGCTCAGTTTAACGCCGACGGCGAATTGATCATTAACAATAACGGTATCTTCGACAAGCAGGGCGGCGGACGAACTCTGGTCGGCCGCACCGGCACCGGCACCGTCACGATCAACGACAACGGCTCCTTCACCACCACCGGCGGCCTGCTCGTCGGCGAGTCGGGCATCGGTATCGTCAACCAGAACGGCGGGACGGTGACTGCCAATGGTGGCGACTCGCTGGTGATCGCAGCCAATGCCGGAAGCCAGGGTACCTACACGATGACCGCCGGTACCCTCGGTGTTCAGAACAACTTCCAGATCGGTGCCCGCGACCAGGGGACCTTCGACCAGAGCGGCGGGACGGCGACCTGGGGCGCCTGGCTGGCCGTGGGACGCTACGGCGGCGGCGACGGCACCCTGAGTCTTTCTGGCAACGCGGTTTTCCAGGGTCCCAACGCCATCTTATCCGAAGACGGCGGCTCGGCCGGCCTGCTGGAAATCGCCGATTCAGCCGCGATGACGGTCAACAACAACCTTGAGGTCGGCCGCAACGGCACCGGCATCGTCGACCAGACCGGCGGCACGTTGACCGTCCACGGCGACCTGCTCATCGCCGTCAACGACGCCGCCACGGGCAGCCTCACGCTCGGCAGCGGCGACATCCTGGTCACCGGTGGCGTGATGCGCGTCGGCGATCGTGGCACCGGCACGATGAACCAGACCGGTGGCAGCGTGACCACCCATAACTGGTTCGTGGTCGGCCAGGGCGGCAACAAGACCTCGACCTACAACATGAGCGGCGGCACGCTCGACGTGAATACCAACGGCGGCGGCGAGATGCTCGAAATCGGCGTCTGGGACACCGTGACCGGGGTCCTCAATCTCAGCGGCAACGCCCAGGTGACCGTGCATAACACCGCCACAAACCTCTCCAGCGCCCACGGCGGCACCACCGGCATCCTCACGGTTGCCGACAACGCCACCCTCAGCACGCCGATCCTCCGCGTCGGCAACGCGGGCACCGGCCAGGTCACGCAGTCGGGCGGCACCGTGACCGTCACCGGCGGCGGCGATACAGCACTGATTGGCGTCAACGGAGGCTCCCATGGCACCTACACGATGACCGGCGGCACGTTCAACGCCGCCAACCTCCAGACCGGCGGGGACGGCACCGGGACAATCGACGTCGGCGGAAACGCCCAACTCAACGTCGGCGGCTGGTTCGTCGCCGGACGCTGGGCGCCCGGCGTCGGCACGATCACCTTGCAGGGCAACGCCGTGGCCACGGCCAACAACAACGGCACGATCATCGCCGAACTGGGCACCGGCACGATGAACATCCGCGATAACGCCACGCTGAACACGCGAAACCTCGACGTCGCACTCAACCACGGCGTCAGCGGCACGCTCAACCAGAGCGGCGGCACCGTCAACGTCATCGACACGATCGAGATTCGCAACGACGGCGCCTACAACATGTCCGGCGGTATCGTCACCACCAACCGCACCCTAATGTACGGCACGGTCGGCAATCCCAGCGAACTGAATCTCTCCGGCAACGCCGTCTACAACAACAACGCGTACATGTCCATCGCCGTGGGCGGCAGCGACGAGGCCGTCGTCCGTGTCCAGGACAACGCCCAACTACTCGTGGGCGGCGATCTCAACGTCTCCGACACGCCCAACAGCCAGGGCACCCTGTATCTCGACGGCGGGCTGGTCCGCGGCAACATCGTCTTCATCGGCAAGGCCGGCGGCACCAAGGGCATTGTCCATCAGACCGGTGGCGAGTTGCACAGCAACAACTACTTCAACATCGGCACCGCCGGCGGCAGCACGGGCGAGTATCACCTCGACGGCGGCATCGCCTACGCCCAGTCGGATTTCAACGTCAGCGACCAGAACAACTCGACCGGTACACTCTGGCTCAACGACGGGCTGGTCAACGGCGGTACGGTCCTCGTCGGCAAGTCCGGCGGCACGGTCGGCACCGTCCATCAGGCCGGCGGCGAAGTCTACAGCCGCGGCAATCTCCTTGTTGCCAACTCCGGCGGTAGCACGGGCGTTTTCAACCAGTCCGGCGGTCTCGTGGTGGTCAACAACAATCCGCAGATCGGCACCCGCGGCAACGGCACGCTCAACCAGAGCGGCGGCCTCTTCTACCACGTCAACCACATGGCCGTCGGCCGCTACAACGGCTCCAGTGGTACCTACAACATGACCGGCGACAGCGTCAATGCCGGCCGTTGGATCATCCTCGCCGAAGACGGTGGAACGACCGGCCAGATGAACGTTAGTGGCAACGCCCTGCTCAGCCTCGGCGGATCGAGCGTCTCGCCCGCTTCGCTCGAAGTCGCCCGAAACGGCACCGCCACGCTCAATCAGACCGGCGGCATGGTCTACGCCGATACGGCCCAAATCGCCGTGGGCAGCGGCAACGGGACCTACAACCTCGGCGGCGGTATTCTGGAGACCCGCAACCTGTCGATGGGTCCCGGCACGGCCGCGTTCAACTTCACCGGCGGCGCGCTTCGGGCCGATACGGTGGCCTTCAGCCTCGACAACCAGGGTGGTGTGCTGGACGTCGCCACGCCGATGACCGCCGGCTGGAACGTCAAGTGGTACGACGGCAACGAGATGACCGACAACCCCGGTTCGTGGACGCCGCCGGCTCCCCACTCCGAGGAGATCGTCGACCTCATCTCCTACGGCGGCGGCGCCCCTCCCGGCGGTTACCCCGGCGGCAATAGCGACTACTACGGCGCCGTCTACACGGCCAGCGTCTATGCCCCGGTGGCCGGCGACTATGCATTCCGCGAGCGGGTCGACGATGCCGCGCTGTTGATGATCGACGGCACAACGGTCCTCTGGGACTATACCGCCGCCTCGGACTTCGGCGAGCCCACCGGCAACCCCTGGACCGTGCATAGCTTCACCAGCGTCGCCCTGTCGGCGGGCTGGCACGAACTGGAATTCCGCTGGAGCGACCACTTCGGCGGCCAGAACGCCTTCCTGGAATGGGATCCGGCCGGCAACGAAAACTGGTCGCTGCTGGGCGGTGGGGCGGTCTTTGCCGACACGGGTAGCGAAATCGGCACCACGACCATCGCGGGCGACTACACCCAGGCAAGCGGCGGCACGCTGCTTATGGACGTCGACGCCGACGCGGGCGAGTGGGACCTGCTGGTGGTCAACGGCACGCTGGGCGCCGGCGGCGCACTGGAAGTGAACATCGGCGGCGACTTGCCGCCGCTGGGCACGACCTACGACATCCTCGACTTCGCCGCGGCCAATGGCCTCTTCGCCGACGTCACGATCAACGGCCCGCCGCTTCCGCCCGCCGTCTACTGGGATCTCAGCAATCTCTACACGGCCGGCGAAATCACCCTAGCAGTACCGGAACCAACCTCCGGCGCGTTGGCGCTGTTGGCCGGACTGGCCATGGCCGCCGCGGCCGTTGTGCGAAGACGCCGGAAACGTTAGGCGTTGGTCCCACCGCACGTGTCTACGGCAACTTCGGTCGCACCCGCCCTTCTTCATCCAACTCGATCCGCAGCATGGCGGGCCGCTCGCGGAAGGGTGCCCGGGCGTCGTTGCCGAAGAAGGTGGCCTGCCAGTTGCCGGCTCGGTCGGTGAAGAACATGTTGTGGCCGCCGTGGGGGATGGCCAG
>JABMRP010000738.1 GCA_013202535.1 Planctomycetota bacterium | reverse complement strand
GGTGCGCCGCGGCGCGATACATCGGGTCGTTTTCCAATATAATGCTTCCGATTCCACGGAATCAATCGTTGTCGTCGCTGCCAGCCTCGTCGCTGCCAGTCTCGTCGCCCTCGGTCTCGTCGCCCTCGGTCTCGTCGCCCTCGGCCTTTTGAGCAATCTGACTGGCCAGATTGGCCCCGGGGCCGATCAGTTGGCTGACCAAATTGGCGCCGGGGGAGAGGACCTGCCCAACCAACAGGCTCAACTGCTCGTCGCGGTTGGGCCACTTGCTGATCTCGGTGACCTGCTCGGCGGTGAGATTCTCACCCTCCATGGCACCACCGCGGGCTTCCAGTCCCTCGTATTCCTCTTCCTTGGCCAGCCGCGTGATTTCCTTGGACAGGCTGACGATGTCCTCGCCTCCCCAACAGATGGCCGCCGGGCCGGTCAGTCCGACGAACGCGGCTTCCAAGGGGGTGCCTTGCGTGGCTCGGGCGGCAAGACTGTTCTTCACCACCATTAAGTGGATGTCCTTGCCGTCCAGTTCGGTTCGTAAATGGGCCGTCGCGTTGGCATCCAACCCGACCACGTTGACCAGCACGGCGTTGTCCACGCCGTCAAGCTGCTGACGCAGGTGATCGGTAACCAAATTCTTGACGTACTTGCTCATGGGAGTGCTTGCCGTCGGTTATGCTGTATTGTTGTCCAGCGGGGATGGGTCCCCGACGTTGTTTCTTTTCGCGTTGTTTCTTTTCGCGGTCTTCTGTCGACTCAGGCGGCGACGCGCACGCTGGGGCTCATCGTGGCGGCAATGACGATGCCTTTGACGTATTGGCCGCGAACGGCAGCCGGTTTCAAACCGGTGATGTAATCGATCAACGCCTGGATGTTTTCGGCTAACTGCTCGGGAGCGAAACTCAGTTTGCCCGCCGGAGCGTGGACGTTTCCGCCGGAGTCGTTGCGAAACTCGACCTTGCCGGCCTTGTACTCCTTGACCGTCTTGGCCACGTCCGGCGTAACCGTTCCGGCGCGCGGCGAGGGCATGAGCCCGCGGGGCCCGAGAGTACGTCCCAGCGGACCGACGATCCCCATCATGTCGGGAGCGGCGATGCAGGCGTCGAAATCGAGCCATCCTTCCTTGATCCGTTTGGCCAGTTCTTCACCGCCGACCTCGTCGGCACCCGCCTCGGTCGCCTGCTCGATCATGTCGCCCTTGGCAAACACGATCACCCGCAAGGTTCGGCCCAGGCCGTGCGGCAAGACGATCGAACCGCGGACGATCTGGTCCGCTTGTTTCGGGTCGACCCCCAATCGCATGGCGACCTCGACCGTCTGATCGAACTTGGTCGTGTTGAACTGTTGCAGGGCGGCCACGGCTTCGGCGACGGTCAACGGTTCGGTGCCGAGGCCCTTCTCCACCATGGTCTTCATTCGCTTGGATCGTTTCACCATCATCAGCGCCTTGTTCTGGCTTGAAAAATATGTTACCCGTTTCGTGCCGAGACACTCGTTCGTGCCGAGACACTCGCTTCGAAACGGGAGGATGTCCGCGGTTGGGGGTAGGCGGTCCTCATCGGGGGCAGTCCTACTCGATAACGTTCAGCCCCATGCTTCGGGCGGTTCCTTCAATCATTCGCCGCGCATGGTCCATGTCGCGGGCGTTGAGATCGGCCTTCTTTCGCTTGACGATCTCCTCAACCTGCGCGTCGGTCACGCTGCCGACCTTCTCCTTGTTCGGTTCCCCCGAGCCCTTGGCGATGTTCGCCGCCCGCTTCAGCAGCGCCGAAGCGACCGGGCTCTTCGTCTTGAACGTGAAGGTGCGGTCGCTGTAGACCTGGACCACCACGGGGATGGGCATCCCCGCGTCTTCCTTGGTCCGGTCGTTGAACTGCTGGACGAACTGACCCAGGTTGATCCCGAATCGCCCCAGCGCCGTTCCCACCGGAGGCGCGGGCGTGGCCTGACCGCCAGGTACGTGGAATTTCACTTCTCCGACAAGTTTTTTTGCCATGACTTATCTCAAACCGATTCGATCTGCCAGTATTCCAATTCGACGGGCGTGCTCCGCCCGAAAATATTGATCATGACCGTCACACGGCCATTGGTCTCGTCGATAGTATCAACGTCTCCCTCGAAGTTCTCGAACGTTCCTTCGTTGATCTTGATCCGGTCGCCGGAGCTGAAGCTGATCTTCAGTTTCGGCGCTTCGTCCTGCTTCTCTTCTTGCTTGGCCAGGATACGGCTGACTTCGTGGGGCAGCATGGGAGTGGGTTTTCCCACGGCGCCCGTAAAATCGCCGATTCCCGGGGTCTCGCGGACCATGAACCACGTGTCGTCGTTAATCTCCATCTGCACGACGAGGTAGCCCGGATACAGCTTCCGCTTCATAATCCGCTTCTTGCCGCCCTTGAATTCCGATATCTTCTCGACCGGAACGATGATCTCGCCGAAATAGCGATCCAGGGCAGCGATCTTGACTCTTCGTATCAGTCCGTCGCGAATGGAATCCTCGCGGTTGCTCTGAACCTTGAGGATGTACCAGTCCATCTGGTCCGACTTGTCTTCGGGAGACAATTCCAAGGGTTTGGCCTCGGCACTCTTCTTCTTTGCCGGTTTCTTTGCCTTGGCAGTGGCTTTGGCGGTGGTTTTGGCTTTGGCTTTGGTTTTGGCTTTGGCTTTTGTTGTTGTGCTCTTGGGTTTTGCTGCTTTTTTGGGCTCTTTTTCGAGGGGCGAGGCCTCGACAATCTCATCGGGTGGAGACGAAAGCGGTTCGGCCTGAGCAATCGTTCCGGTTTCAGCGTCATCCCGCACGGCGTCATCCTGCACGGCGTCATCCTGCACGGCGTCATCCTGCACGGCGTCATCCTGCACGGCGTCATCCTGCACGGCGTCATCCTGCACGGCGTCATCCTGCACGGCGTCATCC
>JABMRP010000737.1 GCA_013202535.1 Planctomycetota bacterium | reverse complement strand
TGCTCGCCGGTGGGACATGGCTCACCCGTGGGACATGGCTCGATGGTCTCGTCATCCGCATCATCGGCCGTATCATCGGCCGGTTTCGTGACCGCCGGTTTCGTGACCGCCGGCTTGGGGGCGTCCGGCTCGGCGGCAGTGGCGGTTACGCTCGCGAGCAGGCAGACGGCGGCCAGGGCAATCGTCAATAGGCGGCATGAATGCAGCATTACGGGTTCCTCGTTGGTTTCGTGTGGATATCTATCTCGGGCTAAACGGAACCATTCATTGTAATCAACCGCTCGGCTCGTGTCACTCCGCCTCGACCACGACGCGGAACCCGACGTTGTAAACCTTCTGCCACGGCGGATAACTCAAGCGGAAACTCGAACGGCAGCGCGGGGGCCGGTCGTACCACGAGCCGCCGCGGACGACCCGCCGATCGTCGGCCTCCGGACGATTGCGGCCGTCGTCGGCACGGTAGGGATACGGATCGTAGGCCGAGCGGGTCCACTCACCGGCGTTGCCGTGCATGTCGTGTAGTCCCCAGACGTTGGGTTCGTATCGGCCCACGTCGGCGGTGACCAGGGCCCCGTCGTCGAACCGCCCGTCGCGGGGTACCTGATCGGCGGAGCGGCGCCGTTCGTTGTAATAGGCCCAGCGGCCGATCGTCGCGTCGGCCATGTTGGCAAACCGCGAGAAGTCAACATTTGGATCACCATACCAAAACGGGTCGGCGGAACCGGCTCGGCAGGCGTATTCCCATTGGGCTTCGTCGGGCAACATGCACCGCTCGCCCATCTTCTCCGAAAGCCAGCGGCAGAAGGCCGTCGCCTCTTGCCACGAGACGCGCACCACCGGCTGCCGCGGGCCGTTGAGCCGCGGACCGGTGGCTCGCTCGCTGTTGAAACTGGCCGTACCGTGCTCGTGTCGGCTGTCGTGCGACGGATCGAATCGGGCGTACTGCCCGTTGGTCACCTCGAAGCGGCCCATCCAAAAAGGCTTTTCCACAAGCACGGGCGCCAGCGGACGTTCGTCGGGAGAACCGTCGATCTGGCCCATCACAAACTGACCGGCGGGAACGAGTACCAACTCCAGCGTCACGCCGTCGCCCAAGTCAATCGTGCGTCGCACCAGCAATCCGGCCGCCGTCTGACGCCGCTGCGCCTCGACCGCATCGAACGGCCAGCCTGGTACCTCGACGGGCTCCGCCGACACGGCCACTGGGGGACTCGGCCGGATCGGTTCGACCGGCTCAAGCGGCTGCCGCACGGCTTCCGGATCATCGGCGATGCCGCCGTAAAGCCCGCGCAATTGGAGTCGCCGCATGTTGTCGTGGTGCGTGCGTTCCAGGCCGAGCACCTCGCGCCACGTTCCATGACAGGGCGCGTTGAGATCGACCCAAGTGGCCAGCCGCTCCCACGCTTCCCGATCGAGCTCGACGCCATGATGGCCTTTTTGCAGCATTTGAAACAGTTCGGTCGTATCGGCGTGAAACTCCGCGGGCCGAAGTACGTGCAGGTCGCTTTCCAGCCCGCCGACGCGCACCAACCGCCGCAGCGCGAAGAACGACGGCTCGAACACGCCCGAGTATCGCTTGACCAGGTCTTCCTTGGCGGCGCCTGCGATCACTTTCGGTTGCGGATTGTTGCTCTCGAACACGACAAACCGGCCCTGCTCGGATCGCAGATCAACCAATAGCTCGCCGCCGTGTTGCGTTTGGCCGTCGTGGCAGGCCACGCAGTAACGGTCGAGCACGGGCTGCACCTCGCGGTGAAAACTGAATCCCCGCAGCGGCCCGTGCCACGGTTCGATCTCGGCCGGCGGTTTTCGCGCGGCGATCGTGGCGCGGCTCGGTGGGGTCGAATTTTGCTGCTCGTGGCAACCGACGCAGGAGACCGTTTCGCCGGGCATGGCGGTGGTCCAGCTTCGCATCAATTGCACGGCCTTGCCCTCGGCGTCGAGCGGCTGCATCGACAGCGGCATGTTGGCCGGCACGCGGAACATGGCCGACCCGTCCGCTTCCACCGGCACGGTTCCCAGCACACGTTTCGGTTCCCAGGGCCCGTCGGTTCCCACGCGATGCTGTCCACCCGTCTTGTGCTGATAGGCGAAATGATACGTAAACACCCGCATTCGCTTGACCGTGCCCCGGGGAACGCCCGCCAGCCCGGGGCCCGCGTACACGTCTTCCATGTACATCACCGCGTCGTCGCGCGTCAGGTCGATCCGCTCGGGTACGACCGGCGGGCGTTTCCAGGGGCGAAACGGCATCGCCTCGAACAGGGCCTCTCCCTCGACCTCCTTGAGCAACACGAGATTGTCGAACACATCGACCAAGTAAAGCCCCCAGAGAGCATCGGGCGTCGGTTTACACGAGACGATGAAGTACTTCTCGCTCAACGGGAAGGGGTGGCTGAACTTGGGCCAACTGTCCATGGTCAGTTTGTCCATGATGATCGGCTCGACCGGCTTGCCGTGGCCGGGGATGCGCTGCACGACGCCGTCGGCTTCGTGGCGGCCCTCGGCCGGGTCGAAGATCACCAACTCGCCCACCCGGCCCACGTGATGACCGGTGACAATGCCGGCGACCTTCGTCGGATGGCCGGGCACGGGCCGGGCGTAGAAAATGGCGTTGGGCCAGTACGAATTGCTCCCGTAATACTCCCGCTGGCCGCTGCCGTCGGGGTTCATGGTGAAGAGAATCCGCGGCCACTGGTGCGGCAGATCGGTGTAATCCCACCGCAAGTAAAGAATCCGCCCGTCACCCGTCAGCGTGGGGCAATAGTCGTGGTCCTGATCGAAACAGAGTTGGCGAACGTTCCGCCCGTCGGCGTCCATCAGGTAGATCATCGCCACGTTGATGCCGTCGCTACACGGCACCCCCTGCATCCCGGCGGTCGAGACGAAGGCGATCTTCTCGTTGGGTAGATAGCAGCCGTCGAAATTGTGGACGTCCGGATGGTTGCCGTCGGAGATCTGCCGCGCGGCGGAACCGTCGGCCGCGATCTCGAAGATCTGCCACAGATGGTTGCTGCCGGGCATCGAGAACATCATCCGCCGGGCGTCGAAGTGCAGTTCGATATCCGAGATCAGCCGTGGCGTGGGTGGGCGGTAAAGCGTCGTGAGCCGGCCGTCGGGACGCACGGGCGAGAGGACGGCGATTTCGTTCTCCCAACCGTAGGGCTGACGGATCCGGTCCAATTGCCACGCGCTCTGTTGAGGCAGTCCGAAAAACTCGCCCATGCCTCGATTCGGACCCTTGGCACGACGCGGATCGCCCAGCGGACGACGCTTGACCAGCAGCAACCGGTCGAAATCCAACAGCGGATTCGCCAACAGGGCCTCGCGCTGGAAGGCCACGATCTGGGCAACCCGGCCGATCGCCGCTGAGTCGCTTTGCTGCAAACCGCGATCGATTTCGGGAAGTGTTTCTTCGAGAGTCTTCAGCCGCCCAAGTCGCGGTTGGGCCTGACCGTATTCTTGCGGAAAACTCTCGGCAAGGTCGGAGATCGCCCGGCGCATGGCGGCAAAATCGATCAACGCCAGATCGGTGCGCGCTTTGCGAAATCGGGCCGCTTGGGCGTACAGATCGAGGCAGGTTTGGCGTTGTTCGGCCGTTCGTGCGCCGATCGTCTTTTTCAGTTGGCCCTGCAACTCGCGGCAATCTTCCTCCAGAGCGAACGCCGCCCGGCCGGCAAGCCGCTCGGTCAAGTCGACTTGCCCGAGATTGCGAAACCAGGCGATGACCAACTCGCGTGACGCATCGGCCAACATCTGATGGGTGGCCACGGGAAAGTCTTGCTGCAACCGGTCGATCAACTCCTCGATCGGGTCGGGATCGAGCTGCCCGTGCGGCACGAGCGAGAAGTAGAACCCGCCCCAGCGGTGTCCCAGCGTCTTCCACGCTAACTGATTCGTGCCGGCGGCCAGGGGCAGTTCGATCTTGGCCGCCTCGGGCTCCGGATACAGCCCATTGCC
>JABMRP010000736.1 GCA_013202535.1 Planctomycetota bacterium | reverse complement strand
CCGTAGGAAACCACCTCGATCCGCCGCACGGTGCTGTCGGCACCGGCCAAGAGGATAAACTTGCCGTCGTGCGAGAAGGCGACGTCCCGCACCACGGCCAAGGGGGACACGCTGATGTCGCCTTTCTTCGTACCGCTACCGGTTTCCCAGAAAAGGATCTCCCCCTCCGGCGGATCCTCCGTGCCGGTGCTCGCCACGACGAGATTCGCATCGGGTGAAAACGCGACGGCATGGACCGGGTGGGCCGACCCGGTAAACCGCCGGGTTTCGCCGACGCTGTCGACATCCCACATCCGCACCGTACCATCCTCGCCCCCGGTAAGAACGTGGATGCCGTCCGGCGAGTAGGCGACCGCCAACACGGGTCCGTCGTGTCCGGTCATCGAACAGATTTGCCCCACCGGGTCGACGATATCGCGCCGAGCGGGAATCGGGACGCCCGAAACGGGAGGTATCGTGCTGCCCGGGCCGTCGGGACGCGGATGTCGTGGCCCACGGGGCGGCCGTGTCTGGGGTCCGTTGGAGGTCGCGCCATTATGGGGTTTTTCAGACTCTTGCGATTTGGCCGGTTTCTTCTCTTTGTCTTCTTTCGTTTTGCCGTTGCCCGATCCACCCATCGTCAACAGCAGAACCACGCCCGCCGTGACAAGGATCCCCATGATCAGGGCCGGCGCCTGCCAAGAGGTCTTCTTTCGGCGCTTGCCGGCGTACGTTGTCGCCCGAGATCCGGCGCTGATGGATCCGGCGCCGATGCTGGTCGCCCCAACGGAAGTTGGGCCGGCCAGCGGGGCGGACGATACCACGGGGGGCGCACTACCGGCCGTGGATGGCGGTGGCGGAGGGGGACCCGCGACACTCTGTGGAGGTGGTGGAGCCGGCTGAAGGGGCTGGGCAGCCGCCTGTTTCTGCCGGAGTTGCCCGTCGTACTCGGCCCGCTTCGTCCCATCCAGCAGGCAGACCCGGGCGGAAGCCAACTCGTTAAGGAGCTTCTGCGACAGCTTGGAATACCTGCCCGACTGGAATGTGCGCACATGGGCCATCTGCCGGTCGGCGGCATTGGCGATGACGTCTGGGTCGTTCTCGAACGCGGCTACCCCAAGAAGACGATAGTGGTCGGGCGGCTGCTCCGAGGGTGGGATACCCAGCCATTTGCGGTAGGGATCGAAGGGTTCCTTCGGCATGACGGGCCTCTGCGGCGGCTTTCCGCCGCAATACTCGCGATGATCGGGCGATATTATTGCCCAACTCGCGCCGTTTACGCTGGGTTTGTCTCTCGTTTCATTATGTCGCGCGCCTCGGCTGTTGGCAACGGAGGCGCGCACCCCCCCCTCCGTATACTCCCTCTGTGATACTATAGCGTGGTATTGTGGAGGGGCAAATCGGTGGAGAGCGCCGTACGATGGGTCTCCGAGCCCGTCAATCCCGAGCTTGTCGACGGCCTCGGAGGGCCATCGCACACAGTTACGGGCAGGCTAGCCCGCATTTCTCACCAGCCGTAGGATTACGGGATCTTGGGCGGCGATAGTGCTTCGACGCGAACGGATGGACCAGCCGCGTTTCGACGCCCGCGGCACGAAACGCCCGCTGGATCGGCCGGTGATAGGTTCCCGTCATTTCGACCGCGACGATCGCATCCCGGATACCGTGCCGCTGGCACGCCTCTTTGAATTGCACGGTTGCCAACCGCATCTGTGCCCGGGCGTGTTCGACTTCCGTCGGCGGCACGAGCACCTTCCCGTAGAAGTCGCAAAACATCCACTTCGACCGGGCCTTGGCACAGTCGACAGCCACGACCCCAAACTGTATTGGTTCAGCGTGAAATGGAAACTGAAGGCTCTTTTGTTAGCGGGTCTTGAGACATAGTACGGGGTTCAGCTTACGGGTTGACGGCGGCCTTGGCAAGCGGTCGTTACGGGTTCCTCTTCTCTGGTTCCACGCTTGGCCGCGACGCCGAAACGGCTGGCCATGTCAGCCGCGGCCTGAGACAGCGGCAGGCCGGTGTGGCGGGCCCATAGATCGAGCACGTTGCCTTGGGCCTGACATTCGGGATGAAAACACCGGAACAGACCTTTGCCCAAGTGGACCGAGAACGAACGATGCCGCTGGTGCGGCTCGTCGTGCAACGGGCAAGGGCCACGTCGTTGCGGGCCGACGCCGGTCATCGAAGCGAGGTAACCGATCTCGTCCAGGACGCGCTGGATCGTGACTTGTTCACGTAAGTGACGAAAGTCGATTGAACTTGATGGCTTTGCCGCAAGTGACGCGATCTTGCCGCTGGGCATCGCGGCGGTTGGCCGCCGGCGACGAAGCCGTCGCACTTCCCGGGCTTCCTCCAGTTTGCGGTCGCGCTCGGTGTGAATCACGTCCTCCAGGCCCAATAGTTTGTCGGCCGGGGCGACGTAGCCGACCGCCGAATGCAATCGCGCCGTGTTGTAATGCGTCACGAACCGCTCGACCAGCCGACGCGCATCGTCCAGCGATAGCGGCGTCATAGGGCGAATACATTCACCCTTGAGGCTCTTGTGCCAGCGTTCGATCTTCCCGTTGCTTTGCGGATAGTAGGGCGACGTCCGCACGTGCGTCATCCCGCAGATGCGGATAAACTGCTTGAAATCCTTGGCGATAAACTGCGGCCCGTTGTCGGAAATGATCCGTGGT
>JABMRP010000735.1 GCA_013202535.1 Planctomycetota bacterium | reverse complement strand
CTGCAGGCCGGCATGGACGTGAGCAGCTTGCGAATCGGCGGAGGCGCCACCCGATCGGCCCTTTGGAACCAGATCCAGGCCGACGTCTACGGCCTTCCCGTGGAGACGTTGAGCGTGGATGAATCGAGCGGCCTCGGCGCGGCCCTGCTAGGCGGCGTGGGCGCCGGCGTGTTCGGCTCGATCCCCGAAGGCGTCGAGGCGATGGTCCAGGTCGCCGGCCGAATCGATCCCGATCCCCAGCGACATCGTCGTTACGAAGACCTGTATCGGGCCTACGTCCAAGCGTACGAGGGCCTAAACAACAGCGGCGCCTTCGACACGCTGGCCCGAATCCAGGCGGAGTGTTGACGAGAAAAGCCGTAGGGTGCGTCTGGACGCACCAAATGCATGTCGCTTTCCACAAAGTGTAAAGTGCAAGCCTGACCCCGTTTTCGCGTGACCCCGTTTTCGCGCCCAGTTCGCGGTCGGCTTCTTTAAGCTGTTTCTCGTAAAGGTCCCGTTGGCCCAGGAGACTCTCCGTCTCGAAGCGGTCGCCGCCGCCGGAATCCCTTGGACTGCGGCGACTCGTCGCCGCTTTCCTTTTCCCTACGGCCCGGCGGTCTTCATTTCGTCCCACCACCCAGTTCCGCCACCCCGCTACCGCAGCGTTTCCAGCCAAAGTGTAAAGTGCAAGCCTGACCCCGTTTTCGTGCGTTTTCGTGTGCCGTTTTCGTGGGTTAGTAAACGCTCCCACTGGTTTACCACGCAGGCGAAGGAATGTCACGAGCCGGTGCGGTCTCCACTTTTCATAGTATCACCCTACTCGCCTTGGCTACCTTCGACGACGAAGCTGGACCACAAACCGCCCAATCTCGCGCCGGGCCAGTAGAACGTAGACCAGGGCGCCGCAGACACACTCGCTGGTCAAAAGCACCGGGTCGCTCCAGTGTAGCCATCGGGTGACGACGTATTTCAAGGCGCCCACGGCCAGGCCCATTGTCAGCGCGGCGGGCAGAGCGACGCGGAGTTGCGTCAACCATCCCCGCCACGGCAAACCGGCGGTTCGCAGGCAAAACCATAGATACGGTGGAAACACGACCAGCACCATCGCCAGCGAGTAACTCCACGCCACGCCCAAGGGCAACGGGGTGGGCTGTCGGTGGAAGTCGAAGTAGACGCCCAGGGTAAAGGCCGTGCAGAAGACGATTGCCACGACGACCGATGCGGCGAATAACCGGTCGGCGCGTCCGACGGACGCAAGGACACTGCCCAGGGCGTTGAAGAAGCCTTGAGCCAACAGAGCGATGGCCAGGATCGAGAGCAGTGGCCCGGCTTCTTCCCACTGCGGGCCGCCCAATACGCGCATCGCCTCGGGGCCGACGATCATCAGGCCCACGGCGGCCGGGAGCATGACCAGGGCGATGAGGCGGAAGAAGCCCAAAACCAATTCGGCGTAGCGAGTCCGATCGCCGGCCGCGCGGCTCAGGGCGGGAAGCATGACGGCGGTGATCGGGGCCACGACTACGTGAACCGGCTTCATCATCAAGTTGAAGGCCTGACCGTACAGGCCCAACGTCCGGGGACCGAGCACGGCGCCGACGAGAATCTTGTCGACGTTGGTCGTCAGGTGGAACATCAAGCTGCTCAGCGCGTAATGCCGGCCAAAGCGCACCAAGGACCCGACCGGCGCGCCGGCCCATGGAGCCCGGGGACGCCACGCTCCGACGCACCAAACCAACACGGCCAGCGCGGCCCATTCGGCGTATTGTTGGGCGACCAGGGCGCCGATCGTGCCGCCGGCCCGTGCCACGGAGATCGCCGTCACGGCACCGGCCACCTGCGCGGCCAAGCGGATGACCGCCACCGCACCGACGCGCATCCGCCGCTCCAGCAATGCCTGATGCTGGATCCCCAAAGCAATGATGACGGGAACACCGGCCAAGGCGACGGTCACCCAGTACACGTCGTCCGTACCGTAAACCCAAACCAACAACGGCGCCGTCGCCACGATCAACACCGCGGCGACAAGCCCCTGGAGTTGATTGATCCAGAAAAGCGACGAAACCTCGGCGTCGGACAGCCGAGGATGTTGGATCGTGGAAACGTCGAGCCCCCGGGCGATGAAGATCCTCGCCAGCAGGAGCACGGGCACGACCATCCCCAGCAGCCCGTACGGTTCGGGTCCCAACATCCGAAACAGGATGGCCAGCGTTGCCAGCGACACGACTTGCGAGGCAATCTGCGCGGCCAGCACCCATCGGGAGCCCCGACGAATCGATTGCTGGAGGG
>JABMRP010000734.1 GCA_013202535.1 Planctomycetota bacterium | reverse complement strand
GAGTTCCCCGCTCGGCAAGCCATTGCTCATGGCGCTGTTGGGACTGTTGACGCTCGGATTCCAGGAGCCGGCGCTGCGAATCCAACGCGTCCTGCTGTTGTTGCGCGGCCCGGCGGTCCGATTTCAATTGCTCCTGCTGCGCGGCCAGTTCGGCCAGCAGTGTAGCCAACTGCTGCCGCTCCCCGGCGAGTGCCTCTTGGGCTTGATCCTGTTCGGATCGCCAGCGATCTTCCTTGCGGCGCAGTTCGCCTTGCTCGACGCCGAGCTCGGCGAAGTACTGTTCGATCCGCTCGGTTTGTTGCAGGTGCCTGGCTTCCGTTTCCACGGCTTCCTTCTCCCATTGCTTCCGTTGCCGTCGCGCTTCGCATTGTTCGGCCAGGAAAGCGGCCCGCTGGTGATCGAGAGCTGCGGTGAGTTCCTCGATCTCTCGACCAGACGGCCGGCTTGAAGTCGCCGATGGTTGCTGCGAAGCAGGACCTCCGTGTGCCGTTTTCTCTCTCGCCTCTTCCTCTTCTTCCCTCTTTTCTTCCTCTTCTTCTCGCTCGTCGTTCGCCGCTTCCTCTTGCCTTGACTTTCCCTTTTCCTCCGACGGATCGAGCCGAGTCAGCTCGACGCGTCCCAAGGTGATCGACTCACCGATCGGCAGGGCAACCACGTCGACTGCCTCGCCATGGAAGCGGGTTCCGTTGCTGCTGAGCAGGTCGACGATCCACAGAGCGTGGGCATCGGAGTAGGCGATACAATGGGTCGTCGAAACGGAATGCGTGGTCAACCGTAGCGTGCTCGGGCGACATCGTCCGATTAAGGTTAATCGACGGCTCAGCGGATGTCTAGCGATTTCTTCCCCACCGGCCGAAATGGCCACGACCGGATACGGCCCGGCGGCGGACCGCTCGGCCTGGAAATCGGCCCGACGGGTGGTCGGCGGTGCTCCGGAAGAATGGGCCAGTTGGGCGGAAATCAGATACGCCCCGACGGTGATGCTCCCGCGGCTTTCCATCCAGCCGCGGCGCGAACTGCCCTCGGAATCCGTGGCCGAGAGGTCGACGCAAAACACACCCTCGTCGGTCGCATGGAAATAGACGCTTCGTTGGGCGATCGACTCATCAGCCAACACGATTTCGGAATTTGGGTGCGAACCAACCCGAGCGAACGGTTTGTCGACCGCCTTGACGAACCGCCCTTGGGGGCCGTCCACCGTAATCAAGAGGTGCTGCTTGCACCAGTGCGTCGATTGTGTCGCCACGGGCCGCCTCGCTCGAACAGCATGTTGCCGCGTCTCCCCATGAGACCATGGAAAGGCGCAATCGCTCCCATTTGTGGGATTCCCAATTGGGCGGTAGGAGCGTCGTGCCGGCTGCGTGAGCGTCGTGCCCAGTGGTATGAAAGAGCCCCCGAGGAATCCAACCCTCCATTGTATTCGCCGGGGCCGGCGGATCAACAAAACCCCCCAATAGATCTGTCTCGGTGGCGTCGATTCCACCAATGGAGACGGTTTCTTCCGGATTTATCCGTCCAAGGCCTTGAATTCATCTATTCTCTGTAATTCACCCATTTACTTCACCCACCCCGGTTGCTTGATTCTGCCCGGCACGGTTTACCCACGAGAGCAGACCGCCTAGGAGAAGGGGCTCGGCTATGCTACGTTTGTCGACAGGCCGCCCTAACAGCCTATGACACCCGTGCTCAATGGATCTTTGCCCCATGAAAATCGCCAAAGCAGTAATCACGGCCGCCGGGCCGGACCAGGGACGGCTGCCTCTGCAACGATTCGTCGATCTCGACGGCCAGGAGAAGACGGCCCTGCGGATTATCGTCGAGGAGGTCGCCGCGGCGGGGGTCGAGCGGATTGGCGTGGTGATTTGCCCCGGCGATCAAGACGCGTATACCGAAGCGGCCGGCCCGTGTGCGCCGATGTTGACCTTTGTCGAACAGCCCCAGCCGCGCGGCTATGGCGAGGCGCTGCATCGGGCGGCTCCGTTTGTGGGCGATCAACCGTTTGTCCATCTGGTCAGCGATCACCTCTACATCAGCGACCGCACGGAACGGTGTGCTCGGCAGCTTGTCGACGCGGCCGTGGCGCAGAAATGTCCCGTCTCGGCCGTGCAAGCCACGCGAGAGAGCATGCTCCCATACTACGGGGCCGTGGGTGGGCGGCGCATGGCCGGGCGAAGCGACTTGTACGAGATCGAGACAGTCCTTGAGAAACCCACGCCCACCGTGGCCGAGCAGCGACTGGTTGTGCCCGGGCTTCGCGCTGGCCACTACCTGTGTCTCTTCGGAATGCACGTATTGACCCCCACGGTGATGGAGATCCTCGGCGAGATGGTGGCGGCCGCCGGCGACGATCAGCCCGTGATGCTCTCGCCGGCACTGGAAGAACTGGCCCGGCGCGAACGCTACCTGGCCATGGAACTGGACGGAGCCCGATTCAACATCGGCGTGAAATACGGTATGCTCATCGCCCAACTGGCCCTCTCGCTGCACGGCGACGATCGGGAGGAGATCCTCGCCAAGCTCGTCGAACTCGTGGCCGGCCGCTATCCGAGCCCGGCGTGAATGGACGTTTCAAAACACTCCAGCGGGAAGCTCCGGCAATGGACGACGACCTGATCCGAACGATCACCAGCCCCGACGACGCGGTTCGCAATCGTTCGCTGGAAGAACTCTGCCGGCGGCTCGACACGGCCGAGTTGCTCCGGGCTTGCGACCGGCTGGATCGGTTTCGGCGCGATAGCGAGAACCTGTATCAACGGGTTCGGGCGTTGTTCTTCCTCAGCTCGATCTACCGCTACCAGTTGCCGGAGAAACTGCCCGCCGGGGCCCATTCGCTGCTGCCGTACGACGGCTACACGCATCTGTTGAACCGCCGTTTCGACGAGGCGATCGACGCGTTTCTCGCCCGTTGGCGGCAGCAGGGGCCCAGCGACACGATCGCCAGCGCGTTGGCGGTGACCTATCACCAGTTGGGTTTTCAAACCCTGGCCGATCAGGTGCGGCGCAGCGTGCGCTCGGTTCGCGGGAACCGGTGGATGT
>JABMRP010000733.1 GCA_013202535.1 Planctomycetota bacterium | reverse complement strand
GGAAAAGACGGCCTCACGGCAATGGGAGGATTTGCGCTCCCACGAAATCGGCCGCTACGGAGCAGGCCCGTTGACGGGCCTTGCGAAAGCGGCAATTCTCACGCGATCGATTTAGCGAACGTCAAAGGCCACACCTCGCTCCAGCGAGATGGCTACTATCCCAACTTCCACGGCTTTCGATACTCGTAATGCAACAGTTCATTAGCCGCGTCGTTGTTGATAAATCGCTCGGTCTTTGCGTCCCACTCGAGCCGGGACTTCGTGGCCAGGGAGATGTTGGCCAGATGACACATGGTCGTCGAACGGTGGCCTTCTTCGACGTCGGCCGTGGGCTTCTTGCGTGACTTGACGCAGTCGAGGAAGTTGCGGGCGTGCATCGTGGTCAGGTTGCCATTGCCGCCGGTGTCGACAACCTTGACCGGTTCGGTGCGCGGGGCGCGGTCTTGGAACTGGCCGCCCCGCTCGGGAACGATCTTGAAGGTCGTGCCGCTGATGTAGGCCGTGCCCAGGGTGCCGCGCAGTTCCAACTCGGGCTGCGGCATGGGCGGATCTTCGTCGGGCGCGGTGGGCCGCGGGATCGCCGGGTTGCCGCTGGCTTCGTATTGGCCGAATACGGCCAACCGGCCGGTGGCGAATTGGAACGTCGCCTCGGCCGTATCGGGGACCGTGCGGTCGTCGTCGACGGCGAACCGGCCGCCCATCGCGCAGACCGAGGCCGGGGCCACTTCGCCGGTCAGCCAGCGGATGGCGTCGAAGTAGTGAACGCCCCAGTTGCCCATCTGCGAGGAATACAACTGCCACCAGCGGAACTTGTAGGGCGCGATGTTGGCCTGATACGGTCGCTCGGGCCGGGGACCCAGCCACATGTCCCAATCGAGATCGGCGGGCGGGTCGGCCGGCTGCTGGCGGCCGATGCCCGAGGGAAACATGTTGCTGAGCCGATACGCGCGGCTTACGGTGATCTTCCCCAGCTTGTCCGCGGCGATCATTTCGGCAAGCTGTGCGTAGACGCGTGAACTTCGCCGATGGGTTCCCACCTGCACGACCCGCTTGTTGCGACGCGCCGCCTCGACCATCCGGCGTCCCTCGACCACGGTGACCGAGAGCGGTTTCTCGACATAGACGTCCTTGCCCGCATTGCAGGCAGCGACCGTCTGCAGGGCATGCCAATGGTCGGGCGTGGCAATGACCACGGCATCGAGATCGGGGCGGTCGATGAGGCGGCGAAAATCGGCGTACACCGCCGGCTTGCCGTCGAACCGCCCGGCCGCCTTGGCCAGGGTCGGCTTGTGGACGTCGCACAGGGCGGCGACCTCCATGTCGGCGTGTTGCGAGAAGCCGCTGAGCAACTGTCCGCCGCGGTTGGCCACGCCGATAAAGCCGCAGCGAACTCGGTCGTTGGCCCCCAACACGCGGGAAGCCCCCGCCGCGGTCAATCCGAAGGTGGCTGCGGCGCCGGTGGCGGTGAACATTCGTCGTGTAATCCTGGTATTCTGAGGCATGGCGAGTCTCCCGAGTGAAAAAGGGGCCGGTCGAGACTGGATCGTACGGGAGTTTCTCGAACGGGTCAATCAGCCCGTTCCGGAAAGAAGCCCGGTGCGCGGTTAGGCGGGCAAACGACGTAGCGGTCGCATCGCACTTCGGATATAATCCAAACACGCGGTACGAGCGGGTGAGGCACGAAATGAGGGCACGGTGCGACATGAGATGGCCGATGAAATCCCCCGGGCTGGCCGTATGGATACTGCTGGCGACCATTCTGGCCGGCGGATGCGCGCCGATGGGCCAAATTCGCGCGGCGGATCCGCCGGATACGGGCCGTACGAACTGGCGAATACCGACCACGGGCGGCAAACAGTTTTGGTCCGATGAACTGTTCTTCCACCATTGGCGCATCCAGCGCAACGTCCTGACCGGCCACTGTCGGCTGTTGGATCCTGAAGATGTCCGCCAGGCCTGGGGAACCTACGCCCAGTGTCATACGGCGCTGGAGGAAACCAAGCGCCAACACAATCTGCCGCCGATGTCGGGAAAGGCGGTGATCCTGCTGCACGGGCTGATGCGCAGCCGCGCGGCCATGGACAAGCTCGCCCGGCATCTTGCCCAGGAAGGTGGTTACATCGTCCTCAACGTGAGTTACCCGACCACCCGGCAAGCCGTGGCCCAACATGCCAAGGCCCTGGACCGGGTCGTCCGTCGCCTGGAGGGCATTGAGGAGATCAACTTCGTCGCCCACAGCATGGGCAATATCGTCGTCCGCCATTACCTGCACGACCAGACCGATCCGGCGACCGGGCGCCAGGGCGACCCGCGAATCCGGCGGTTTGTGATGATCGCGCCGCCCAACCACGGCTCGCGAATGGCCACCGAACTGGTCGGCGACGGCCCGTTGAACCTGATCATCGGCGAGCCGGGGAAGGAGTTGGGCATCGACTGGAAGAAGCTCGAACGGCCTCTGGCCACGCCAAAATGCCAGTTCGGCATCATCGCCGGCGGCAAAGGGGACGGCAAGGGGTTCAACCCGCTGCTGACCGGCGACAACGACATGGTGATCACGACCGCCACCGCGCGGCTGGCCGGCGCCCGCGACTACATCGTCGCCCCCGGCACCCACACCTTCCTCATGGACCGAAAAGACGTGCAAGGGTACGTGTTGACGTTCCTCAACCAAGGGCATTTCGTTTCCGAAGCAAGGCGAAAGCCGATTGCGTCCGACGGGACCAAGTAGCGATACGCATTTCACCCATGCCGCCATCTTCATCACCGCAGACCCCGCCCGGCCGTGTCGCCGGCATCGACTATGGCACCGTGCGCATCGGTATCGCCCTGAGCGACCCGGGCCGGACGATCGCCAG
>JABMRP010000732.1 GCA_013202535.1 Planctomycetota bacterium | reverse complement strand
TTCGAGTCAGGCTGCTAGCCAATTCGCGTACCCTCCGGGCGCGTCTGACGTTAATGTACCTCGCCCGCAATTCGATGACAAGCGGGATGGTGGGGCGGTTCGGTGGCGTGGGAGAACCGTTGGAGTCGCTCCGATCGGCGCGATCGCTTTCATGAAACCACCCGTCGGAGTTGGTTCGGGGGACGGTCGTGAGGCATGTCGGCGGCTTGGCGAATGTTCCTTTTCTTGGGGATACTACCGATGTGTCGGCCGGGGTGGATTGTCTCGGCAAGGCTCGCTCATCCGGCCGATATCCTTCCATATCGCAGCGTTCCATCTCGATCGACTGCCCCCGCCGACCGGAATACCCGAGGAATCCGCCCATGAAGAAGGACACTTTCCGCATTGTCACCCGGGCCGCCGACGGCACCTTGCGCATTCGCGATTACGAGGACCAAGACGTTCTGTTAAAGCGTCACGTCCAGGTCGGCGTGGACGATTGCAGCACGGATCTGGAACTGCGGGGGATGCCCGTCTTTCGTGGCCTGATTGGCCCCATCCCCGAAGACGAAAATGTGATCCGCTATGAAACGCCCGAAGTATTCGAAACGTTGACCAAGGAATGGGGTGCGGTGAAGCACGTCGCGCGCCGCTCGCGGTCCCGGTCCCGGAGGTAGACCTGGTTCTACTGAGGGATTGGCGACTCCCTCTCCTCTCGATCGATAGGCCGCCTCTTGCAAACGGGACTCGAATCGACCATCCTGGGTGGTTGTCCGAAAGCCACGTGGAAGAGGAGCCAGGCGTGATCGACGAAGAACTGCTCGGCCTGTTGGTCTGTCCCGAGGACCAGAGCCCGCTGGCCCTGGCCGAGGAGCCGCTGATGGCGCAAGTCAATCGGGTGATCGCCACGGGGCAACTAAAGAATCGGGCCGGCCGTGTGGTCGATGCGGCGATCGAAGCCGCCCTGGTGCGCCAGGACGGCACCCTGCTATACCCGATCGTCGACGGCATCCCCGTCATGCTCATTGAGGAAGCGATCCCCGTCGATCAATTGGAGGGCCCCGAAGCTCCATCGCCGAAGGACCCCGCATGACCGCCGAAAAGACCATTTTCAAGAAGATCATCGATCGCGAGATTCCCGCAACGATCGTGTATGAGGACGATCGGTGTCTGGCGTTCGAGGATATCAACCCGGTAGCCCCGACGCATGTCGTTGTCATTCCGAAGAAGGAAATCGTCTCGGTCGACGATCTCTCGGAGGAAGACGAGGCGTTGGTGGGGCATCTCTTCGTGGTCATGCGAAAAATCGCCGCCGAGTTGCACCTGGAAAGCGGCTACCGCGTGGTCACCAACTGCGGGCGCGACGCCGGCCAGGAAGTCATGCATCTGCATTTCCACCTGCTCGGCGGACGTGGTTTCCGCTGGCCACCGGGGTAGCCTTTGCGGCGACTGCACTGGGTTGGTGGTATGTTTTCGGGTGGAACTTTTGCACCCGGCGGAGCGTCCAACGCCCTGACCCATGCCAGGAGCCCTCTCATGCGAAACATGCCGTGCTTCAGCGTATCCCTTCTTCTCGTCGGGCTTGTCAGCCAGGCGGTCGCCGATGTCGATCTGGTGACCATCCCCCGGCGGGAGGGGGTGCAGCTCACCATCTACAACAGCGAAGACATCACCATGGTCCGCGAGCATCGGCTGCTGACCGTGAAGCCGGGGATCAATCGTATCCAGTTCACCTGGGCCAATACGCTGATCGACCCGACCAGCATCGATTTCCGCATTCTCGACCACCAAGACAAGGTCGATCTGATCGACACCACCTTTCCCAGCGGACGCAACGACGCCCTGCAGTGGAACATTCGTAGCGAAATCGCCGGCAAGCTGCCCGTCGAAATCCGCTACTTCACCAGCGGCATCACTTGGAAGGCCGACTATGTGGGGATTGCCAATCAGGACGAGACTGAGCTGAGGCTGACCGGCTACGTGCGGGTGTTCAACAACTCGGGCGAGTTGTACGACAACGCCCAGACACGGCTGGTGGTGGGGACGATCAACCTGGTGGAGAAGATTGCTGAGTTGGCAATAAGGCCTGCACCTGGGGG
>JABMRP010000731.1 GCA_013202535.1 Planctomycetota bacterium | reverse complement strand
CGAGTTTCCGGGTATGTCGTTCCTCCGGTGACCGAAAAATCGGTGCCGCTCCTCCCCACGACGAACGAGAACGAGATATCTCCGCCACCCGGCAAGAGGCCGGAGTGTCGCAACGGATTCCCCACGGCGTCGCGGACGCCGGAACGCCCTTCGATGGGCACCGTATCCGGGACATCGGGAACCGGCCGCAGCGCGGTCAGCGTGTAGTTGCCGGCCGGCAGCGAGGAAGCGAGCGTGATCTCCGCTTCCCACTTGTTTGTGGTCGCGTTCAGCCCGAAGGTGATGCCGGCAATAGCGCCTTCGACCTCGATGCCGTTGCGGGTAAGGACCCAGTTGTTCGGGTTGGTGACGGCGTCGACACCGCTGGTCCACATGTTCTCGTCGAAGACGACCCTCAACACCGCGGGGCTGGCAATCGGCGGACGGCCTGGGTCGTTGTCCACCAGCGTGCCGTCCAGGAGCCGTAGCTCGGTGGCCAGCGGCCCGGCCGTGTCGGTCGGCTCGTTGTAGCGGCGGGCGAAGATGCCGTGTGGGTCGCCCACTCCCCGGCCGCTCCACACGACGATGATGTCGCCGTCCGGCTCCATGCCGATCGTGGGGAATTGCTGGATCCCGCCGTCGGTGCGGTTGACCCGTGACTGAGCGGTTACGGGTTGGGGCGGTATAATAATATCAGGTGCACCATCCCCGTCCGTATCGAATGGTCCGCCCGCATGGTAGCGTCGGATGAAGACGCCTTCGTCGTCCTGATCGGCCCAGAGGTTCTGATTGATGGGATCCAGCGGGTCGGCCTGAGCGCCCAAGCCGTTCCACACTACGGCGAAGTCGCCGTCGGCGTCCATGGCGATCGAGGCATTCACCTGGTTGAGCAGGAATACCGGCATGTTGACCTGACCGGTCGTCACGGCGCCTCCGCCCGAGTCGAATTGCTGGAAAAAGACGTCGTAGAGGATGGGGACGGGCGCAGGTATAAAGCTTTCCCACACGACGATAAAGCCACCCTGATCGCCCATGACCAATTGTGGATTTCTCGCCGTACGGGCGATGTCCGAACCCCCAGCGCCGACACCGGAGTCGGCCCGGAACTCGGACCCCAGTGGGATTCCGTCGGCAGCGAACATGCGGGCGCCGATCACGGAGTCGATCACGACGCCGTTGGCTTGTCCGGTGACGACGTCCCAGGCCACCACGAAGTCCCCCGTGGGACCTGACATAGCCACGGCCGGGTTGACCTCGAAGCCGCCGGGCAGAGGCGGGTTGGTGCCTGGCAGATTGAACGAGTTGACCAGGAAGTCCAATCCCCGGCGCTCGCCGCGCATGCTGTAGCGTTGGGCGTAGACGTCGTTGAAGAAGCTGAAATCCTGTCCCGCGGTAGCCCAGGCCACGACGAAGTTGCCGTAGTCGTCCATGGCGACCGCAGGGTTGAGTTGGTTATTCGTGGTCCCGGTGGTCTCGGTATTGACGCGGAATTCGAGGTCGTTGTCGCCGGCGTCGATTTCGCCGTCACCATCAGTATCGGAGATTAGCGGTTGGCCGACC
This sequence comes from Planctomycetota bacterium, assembly GCA_013202535.1. Classification (GTDB taxonomy): domain Bacteria; phylum Planctomycetota; class Planctomycetia; order Pirellulales; family Thermoguttaceae; genus JABMRP01. Next base: position 2,269 of record JABMRP010000731.1, on the reverse strand, counting down.
GAATCGAATCGCCGCGCGTAAATCCCCCAACTCTGATCCGGATTGTCGCCGATCGTGCCGTCAGCATACTCATTTCTGGCTTCCCACACCACCACGAACTCCCCGTCGGCGTCCATGGCCACCGAAGCGTTGCGCTGATCGCCCCCGGTGGTTGTGTTGACCCTCGTCTCGGGCACGAGCACGTTGAGGTCGCGGTCGTACATCTTGTAGTAGACGCCGGCGCCCTTGGAATCTGCGGCGTCGTCCTGGCCGTAACTGGTCCAGACGACCACGAAGTCGCCGTCGTGGTCGACGGCCACCGACCGGGTCGATTCCTCGCGGGCCGTTCCGGTGCCGACGGCGGCCGCAAACCGCTGGTCGTAGGCGGTCGTGGGCTGGCCCGTCGCGTCCGGGCTGTTGACCCGGAACTCGGCGCCGAGCTGCGCCTGCGTAGCCACGGTGAAGTGGAATTTGAAGCCCGGCTGGCCGGTGCTTCCCGGGTCGGTGCCCGACACGCCGTCGAAGTCGCCGTCCAAGGGGTTCAGGCCGTCGGTGATCAGGTCGCGGACGGTCAGCACGTAATCGCCGTCGGGAAGCGCTACGATTCCAGAATCGAGCCCGTTCCCGTCGAGCGTTAGCAGGGCCTCGTACTTGCGACTCAGGAGGTCATTCCGCCCGAAGGTCACGCCGGCGATTCCAGCCACGATCTCCGTGCCGTTGCGCTCCAGCGCCCAGTTGGAGGGATTGAGGACGCTGTTCAACCCGGTGGCCCCATCCACCGTCGAGAGCTTCTCGCCAAAGACGACCGTAAGCTGCTGAATCCCCGCCGCAAGCACGTCGCCGTCCAGGACTCGGGAGAGGAACGGATCGCTGGGATTGATCACGTCGGTGACGATCGGACCGTCGCTGTCGAACACGGGCCAACGATGGGGCTGGGTGAAGCTGACGAAGTGATAGACCCCCGTCTCGCCGGGGTTGGTCCCGGGCCCGGTCCAAACGATCACAAAATTCCCCTCGCCGTCGGTATCGATCGAGGGCAGCCACTGGTTGCCGGGGACGATGTTGTTGATCCGCTTTTCGGCGAGCGTGGCGCCTTCGGGCGTTCCGTCAAATTGAAAACGCTGGGCGAAGATGCCGTACCCGGCCATGTCGTCTTCGCCGGCCTGGTCGCCGTAGCCGCTCCAGGTCACGGTGAAGTCGCCCTCGGACCCCAGGTCGTCGCCAAGGTGGTTGATGGCGACCGAGGAGAACATCTGGTTTCCCGTGGTCGTGGTGTTCACCAGCAAGTCGCCGGTGACTGCGGTCCCGGGGCGCTGGAAGGTCCGGGCGTACACGCCCCAGCCCTCGCCGTCCTGCCCGGAACTCGACCAGGTCACCACGAAATTGTCGCCCGAAAGGTCGGTGGCCACGTTGGGATACCGCTGGTGGCCGGCGGTCGTGGCGTTAACGAGGATCTCACCGGTCAGCGGGCTCGCCGCGGGGGACCCGTCGGAGTTGTAGACCCGGGCGATGATGTCGTCGCCGACCCCGTTCTGGTCGCTGGTCCAGGCAATGACGAAACCACCCTCGGCGTCCATGTCGACGCTGGAAAACTGCTGGTTCCCGCCGGTGGTCACGTTCACCTGGAACTCGGGCCCCAGCGGCTGCGGCGGAAGCGTCGCCGCGGTCTGGTCGTGCGCCACGATTGAATCATACCGCCGGGCGTAAATGCCGTACCAGGAGCCCAATTGGCCGTTGTCCTCCTGCCCGTAGCTCGACCAACTGATCACGAACTCGCCGTCGGCGTCCATGGCCACGTGGGACCATTTCTGATTGCTCTGGCTGTCGGAGCCGTTGACTCCGTAGGTGTTGACCAGGAACGGATCGCCGAGGGCATCTCCTCTCGCGCTGTACCTGCGCGCGTAGATGTCGGCTTCGGTGCCGCCGTCGCGGTAGTTCGTCCACGTGACGACAAAATCGCCGTCCTTGTCCGCGGCCACCGTCGCGTAGCGTTGATCGGAGCCGTTGAAGAAGAAATTCGGGTCGCTCGGATTGGGAACGTAGAGGACCACCGGGAACGAAGCGGGAGCCGTGGCCGCGGGCAAGCCGTCGGCGTTGAAGAGCTTGATAAAGACTCGATCCGTGCCCAACGTTGCATCGGGCGACGTCCAGACGACGGCGTAATCTCCGTCGGCGTCGACGGCAACGGCCTGCGCGCTTTCCGGATAGGTCCTGCCCGGGTTCGCAATCAGGCCATCGGGGCCACCGCCACCGCCCCCGCCGCCCCCCCCCCCCCCGCCGCCGGTTGCGG
>JABMRP010000730.1 GCA_013202535.1 Planctomycetota bacterium | reverse complement strand
CAACTGGTACGCCCGGCGCGGATCGAAACCGCCCCTTTGCGAGGACAGTTGCCGCAGGCCCTCGTCCAGGCGGACCGGAAAGACGTTGCCGCGGCGCAAGGCCAGAAATCGCTCGGCGCCAAACATCACCACGATCAGCGAGACGGCCAAGATCGGCCATACCAGCGGACCGCCTTTGGCCAGCAGATCGAGCACGTTGAGCTGCGGCACGTCCACCGGCGGCGCGGCATCGTCCTGCGACGAATCCGTCTCCTCCTCGGCGGCCAGATCGGCCTTGGCCCGCGCTTCGGCTTCCGCCATGCGGCTCGCAACATCCGGCTGAACCGCAGTGGCGCCGCCGGTCTCGGAGGGCGGTGCCGGAGCAGTGGTCCCGGCATCCCCGCCCACACCGGCTACCGGCGCCGGCGGAAGGATCGGGCCGGGCGGATCGACTTGCGCATGGGCCGACACGGGACCCAGGAGCCCGACGCACGCCGCCAGTGCCACCGCGACGATAAGCCGGGGGAGCCCGGCGGTCGGCCCGCGGGCGGGATTTCGGGGAATGTTCATCGGCAGTCCTCTTCTCCAAACTTCGCGTTTCGCACGGCGGCGCGGGTTGGTGTTTCTGGCGGCGCGTCGAGCGTTACTCTCCCGGGGTCAGGTTCTTCAGCCGGGCCCGGGCGTCGGGCGCGCGGTCGCTGTTGGGGTGCTTTTCGATCACCTCTTGATACTGCTTGATCGCCTGCGTCGGCTTCTTCATCACCTCGAGGCAGACCGCCGCTTCGTAGAGGGCGTTGGCCTGCCACTTCGGATATCCGTAGACGTCGACCTTGTAGAAGGCCATCACCGCGTCGGCGTGTTTACCTGTATCAAAATGGACTTCTCCGATCATGAACATTGCCCGGGCGGCTATCTCCTCGGTGGTCTTGGTATCGATGATCGCCTGCAGCGAGGTCAGCGCCTGGTCGTACTGCTTGAGTTCCTTTTGGGCGCGTCCTTGGGCGAAGAGCATCTGCGCCAAGAGCGGGGAATCGGGGAATTGGGCAATGCACTGCTTGATGCGAGCAAGGCTATCGGTCCAGTTGCCGGCCAGACCGGCCGCCTCGCTGGCGTGCAGCATGGCCAGCATCCGAAAATCCTTTCCCGTCGGCGCCTTCACGCGATTGTAGGCTTGCAGAGCGTCGGCGAATTTCTCCAGCTTGAAGTAGCATTCGCCCTGCATAAAGGCTCCGTCGGAGGCCAGTTTGCCGGCCGGATAGGTGGCGCACTGGAAAGCGAACCAATCGGCCGCGCGCTGGAACTTCTCCGGTTCGCCTTGGCGAAAGTAGCTCCACCCCAGCTTGTAGCAGGCCTTTTCGGCCAGTTCCAGATCCTGGGTCCGCTTGCGTGCCTCGCTGTAGGCCACTGCGGCGACGGGGTAGTTGCCGGCCTCGAATGCGGCCTCGGCGACCCAGTAACTGCTCTCGGCCACCAGGGGGCTCTCGGGAAACTTGACGACAAGCTGGGTAAATGTTTCGGTCGCCTCTTTCTTCTGGCCGGCCGCCTTCAGCGCCCAGGCCAACTCGGCATACACTTTGTCGGCGTCGCCGTACTCGGGATGCTCGGCCAAGATGGCCCGGAACGTCGTCACCGCGTCGGCCGGTTTCTCCAGGCCCATCTGGCAAAGCCCCAACACGTGGGCGGCTTCCGACTTCTCGGTCCGCGACGGACCGGCCGCCAGCAACGCCTGGATGTCTTCGATCGCCGGGGCGAACTGCTTCAATTCATGCCGTGCCCTGCCGCGCGCGTAGCGGGCTTGAGGAATCTTCCCGTACTGCGGATGCTTGTCGATCAATCGGGTAAACGTCGCGGCCGATTCGGCAAAGCCACGCTGCCGGAACTGGACCCAACCCAATCCGAACAGCGCGTCGGCGAGCACCGAACTGGCGGGCCAATCGGTGACGACCCGTTGGTATTCCGTCGCCGCCGCCGGGTAGTCCTTGGCGTCGTGCAAACACGCGGCCAATTGGTAGTGGGCCTCGTCGAGCCGGGTGCTCCGTGGAAACTGGGCGAGCATTTTCTCGACGGACTTCCTCGCCAGCTCGATTTTCCCGCTCTGCCGATAAGCGCTCGTGAGGATCAAAAGCGTTTCGTCGGCCTGTAACCAGTCGGGCTTGGCGGCCAACGACGCTTCGAGCGAGACGATCGCCGGATCGTTCTGCTTCAAAGCCAGCCGGCTGTTGCCCAGCAGGTAATGGGCTTGGGCCAGCAGTTCCGGTTTGCGGATCCGCGGCAGCGCGCCCTGCAACGCGTCGATGGTTCCTTGGTAGTTTTTCTCGCTGTAGAGAATCAGGCCGAGGCGCACCTTCCAGAGTTCCACGTCGGCGGCGGTGGGGTATTTCGATAACAGCAACTCGTAGAGTCGCCGGGCTTCGGCAAACTCGTTGAGCCGGTGGTTGGCCTCCGCGGCCACGCCCATGACGATCGACGCGTAGGGGTCCGCGGCGTGGGCGGCGAGAAACGTGCGGGCGTGGGTGATCGCCCCGCGATAGTCTCCCGTCTTCAGCGAAGCGAACGCGGCCATGTACAGGGCCTCCGGAGCGACCGCATTTTGGGGAAACTGCTTCGCCACGTCGGCGTACACGGCGATCGCCTTGCCACGGCTGGCGTCGGTTTCGTAAAGGGCGTCGGCTTTGTCCAGCAGCAGTTCGGCATGATAGCCGCTCTGTGCGGCCTGGGGGAGCACCTTCTCGGCCACCGCCAGCGCCTCGGCCGGCTTCTTCTCGGCGAGCAGGCTTTCGGCGATCCAGTGCGCCGCTTCCACGGCCGGTGCTCCACCCGCCGTGACCACACGGTCCAGCAGAGGGCGGGCTTCGGGAAACTTCTTTGCCAGGAAGTAGGCCCGGCCGCCGGCCAGATTCGCGGCAAGGATTCTCGTCGATTTCGGGAATTTTGTCGCTACCGACTTGTACAGCGAGCCGGCCTCTTCGTAGCGTTTCAGTCGAGCCAGGGCAGTCGCCTGGCGCATCGTCGCCAGATCGCGATCCGCGAATCCCTCTCGGGCGGCCGCGGAGGCAAACCACTTGCCGGCCGTTTCGTACTGCTCGGCGGCGAAAAACGTTTCGCCCCGGCGCAGCGTGACGTCGGGCACCAAGGCGTGCGAGGCGAACCGCTTCAGGAAGTCGTCGTACGTGCGGCCGGCCGCTTCGTGTTGCTTGAGTTCCTCCTGGGCAACGCCCAGATTGAACAGGGCGTTGGCCGCCAGGCGATGTTCCGGGTACTCTTTGACCAGCCGGTCGTACATCTGCGCCGCGGCGGGGAGGTTCTTCCGGAAGTAGCAGGCCTCGCCGCGAAAGTACAAAACCTCGGCCGTGTGCTTGCCCTGCGGATACTTCGACAGCGAAGCGTTGAACGTCTCGGCCGCCTTGTCGAACATCTCCTCCTTGCCCGCGCGGCCCAAACGGTACTGAGTGACTCCCAGGTTGAAATAGGCCGATTCCAGCAGGGCGGAAGCCGGATACTTGGCGATTACCGTTTGGTAGCTCGCCATGGCCTGATCGAGCTTGTTCTGCTGCAGGTAGCAGTATCCCAGATGGTAGTGTACCCGATCGACGCGAGGATCGGTCTTGAAATCGGCCAGAAACTCTAGCCAGGCCGGCTCGGCCAATTCGTAGACGCCCCGATTATTGGCCCCCAAGGCCGCGTTGAACTGGATCGTGGCCGCCGTCTCTTGTCCCCCAGCGGGCAGCGCCGAACCGAGGGCCAACAGCAGCAGTACGACAAGCGGCCCACGTCGGGCGCAACAAGAGCATGGCATCGCAACGACCTCTTCTTCAATCGCGGGTCCCACGGCGAACGTTACGCTACTCGATCCGGCTTCTCCCCTCGCCCTGGAGTTGCCGGCCGCCAATCGTCAAAGCGGGGTGTGTCGTCTGTGGGCCTCTCGGCGGAGTGTCCAACGTTGTGCGGCGGGTTTTCCCGAGGCAGGTTTTCCCGATCGGCCGCGAGTCGCCCAGCACGCGATCCGTCCGGCCAATCTTCCAGTCCAATTATCGCACGAAGTGAAATGACTTGCCACACCCCCGGCACGATTGAAGTGTAGTTCCGCAGGATGGGGCATTGCCCACCTGCAGAGCTATTCTGTATATTACTCACCACACAATACCCCCCGGTAGAGCGTCGCCGGGGCCATCGGGCCTGTTGCGATGGTGGCCCGATGCTCCTATGATGTTTCGCATGGCCGGCTCTGGAATCTGGCCAAGGCATTCCGGCCCCAACCGTCCCGTGCCTCCCCCCGCACCGGAGCGATGTATTTTGCTTGAAACCTTGTTTCCCTATTGGCATTGGTTTGCGTTTGGCGCGCTGGTCGTCTTCCTGCTGACGTTGGATCTGTTCGTATTTCATCGCCACGACCACACCCCCAGTCTTCGGGAGTCGACCGGCTGGAGTGCCTTCTGGATTAGCCTGGGAGTGGCCTTCAGCGGGGTGATCTGGTGGTTGAATGGGCCGACCCATGGCCCGGAAGCCGCCACACAGTATCTCACCGGCTTCTTGATCGAGAAGTCGCTGTCGATGGACAATATCTTTGTCTTTGTGGTGATCTTCCGCTTCTTCCAGGTCCCCATGATGTATCAGTACCATGTGCTGTTCTGGGGGATCCTGGGCGCTATCGTGATGCGGCTGATCTTCATTCTGCTCGGTGTGGGACTGGTGACCAAGTTTGCCTGGGTGATTCCGGTGTTCGGCGTCTTCCTGGTCTACACGGCGGTGAAACTGGCCATGCACAGCGGCACCGACGTCCATCCGGAAAACAACTTCGTACTAAAGACGGCCCGGCGATTCTTTCACGTGACCAAGGGCGATCACCGCGAGCACGGCCACGCGTTCTTCGTCAAGGAGAACGGGCTGTGGTGTATCACGCCGATGTTTCTGGTGCTGCTGGTCATCGAGAGCAGCGATGTAATGTTTGCCGTCGATAGCGTGCCGGCCATCATCGCCATCAGCCGCGACCCGTTCATTATTTTCACCTCGAACATCTTCGCCATTCTCGGCTTGCGGGCGTTGTACTTCCTGCTGGCCGGCGTGGTCGACAAGTTTCGCTACCTGCACTACGGCCTGGCCGCCGTGTTGGGTTTTGTGGGGTTGAAGATGATCGCCGATTACTCGGCCGAGCGTTTCTTTGGCCATCCCGAAGGCGTTCATCTGATTCCCACCTGGGTTTCGCTGGTGGTGGTCGCCGGGCTGCTGGCGATCTCGATCATCGCCTCGGTGATCGCCAGCCGGTATTTCGAT
>JABMRP010000729.1 GCA_013202535.1 Planctomycetota bacterium | reverse complement strand
CGGCCGATGAATACCGTACCAATTTCGGGCCCTCAAGCTCTTCAAAGGCTACATCTCGCTCCAGCGAGATGGCTACTCTCACGCCCGATCCCAGGGGAAAGCGGTGATCTGGTCGATCGACTCTGCTCCCACGGCCAGCATGACCAGGCGATCGAACCCCAGGGCCACGCCGGTCGATGGCGGAAGGCCCGACTCCATGGCCGCCAGCAAGCGGCTCTCCTCGGGCAACGGCTCCTTGCCGTCGAGGCGGCGAAGGCGATTGGTCTCGACATTGCGGCGACGAAGCTCGTCCGCGTCGAGCAACTCGTGATAGCCGTTGGCCAGCTCGATCCCCCGGTCGAACAACTCGAACCGCTCGGCCACCGGCGGTTCGTCGCGACGGATCCGTGCCAGCGCCGCTTGGCTTGCCGGGTAGTCGAACAGAATCGTCGGTCGATCACGGCCCAGGTGAGGTTGCACCCGTTCGACCAGCAGCAGATCGAGCCATCCGTCGCGGTCCTCCAGTAAGAGATTCCGCGGGGCCACGATATCCAGTCGCGCCACGGTCGACGCCAATGTTTGGCCGTCGGCCGTGTGCGGATCGACGCCCGTGTGTCGGTCGAACGCCTCGGCATACGAAAGCATCTCGGCCGGGCCGCGCGCCAGAAGTGCTTGGCACAGTTCGTCCAGCAGGCCGATCCCCTGGAGCATCGAGTCGCCGGCCCGATACCACTCGACGATCGTGAACTCGGGATTGTGCAGCGGCCCCCGTTCTTCCCGGCGAAACGCCCGGGTTATTTGATAAATCGCCGTGGCGCCGGCGGCCAACAGGCGTTTCATCGCGAACTCGGGCGAAGTCTGCAACCAGAGCCGGTTGCCCGACGCGGAGTCTTCAACCCCGAACGGATCCAAATGGCGATCCACCACCGTATCGGCCGAGAGCAGCGGAGTTTCCACTTCGAGGAAATCGTGCCGATCGAAGAACGCCCGCACCCGACCGAGCATTTCAGCCCGTCGCCGCAGGTTGGACAAAGAAGCCGCCGGGCGGAAATCATCGGGCTGCATCGATCTGATAACTCCCGCCGGACCCACCGAATGCCATCGGTGGGCGTGGCAACCACTCTTCCTAATCGCTAATCGCTACCCCCCTACTCCTTCACTCGTTCGATATACTCGCCGGTACGCGTATCGATCCGGATCAATTCGCCCATCTCGACGAACGAGGGGCAGTGGATCTCGGCGCCGGTTTCCAGTTTCACCGGCTTGGTCACGTTGGTGGCCGTGTTGCCTTTGGCGCCCGGTTCACAGTATTCGACTCTCAGCACGACGTGGTTGGGCGGGGTGATGCCGATAGGGTTGTTGTCGAACAGCAGCGCGCTGCAAACCATGCCCTCCTTGATGTATTTCCACGCCTCGTCGACGACCTCCTTGGGCAGTTCGTACTGCTCGTAGTTTTCGTTGTGCATAAACACGAACGTGTCGCCCTGGCGGTAGAGATACTGGGCGGCGATTTCCTCGATGTCGGCCGCTTCGAGCGAGTCGCCGCTCTTATAGGTCCGGTCGAGCACCGTATTGCGGGTAAGGTTCCGCAATTTGCATTTGTAGAGGGCCTGACCTTTGCCCGGCTTGACGAAATTGAACTCGATCATCAGGTAGGGATCGCCGTCGATCTGGACTTTGAGCCCTTTTCGGAAGTCGCTGGTGTTGTAGCTGGCCACGGTCGGTATCCTGTATCGCTTTCTGAAGAGAAACGGATTTGTTACGATTGTTTGGTTATGAGCAATTTGGTCAGCACCGCCGCCAGTCGAGTTTGCCCAGCGCCGACCACCCCCGATTGGCGAACCATTTTGGCCGAGGCCGTTCGCGACCCGGCCGAGTTGTGCCGCCTGTTGGGATTGCCCGCCGCCACGAGCCACACTGCCGAACCACCCGGCGAGCCGTTTCCTTTGTTGGTTCCCCGGCCGTACGTCCAGCGGATGCAACCCGGCGATCCGCTCGATCCCCTGCTGTTGCAGGTGATGCCCCGGGCCGAAGAACGGACCGCGGCAGCCGGTTTTCGCACGGATCCGCTCGGCGAAACCTCCTGTGTGCCGGGTGAGACTTCCACGGGGTGTCCCTCCGGGGTGCTGTGGAAGTACGCCGGTAGACTTCTTATCGTAGCAACTGGCCAATGTGGCGTCCATTGCCGCTTCTGCTTCCGCCGCCATTTTCCCGCCGGTGATCGGGCCGTTGCCAGCTCGACGCGGCGCTGGGAAGCGGCCCGAGCGATGGTGGCCGCCGAGCCGACGATTCGCGAGGTCATCCTCAGCGGGGGTGATCCGCTGACGCTGGACGACAATGTTCTGTCCGAATGGTACGGCCAATTTGCCGAAATCCCCCATCTTCGCCGAATTCGCCTGCACACGCGAATGCCAATAGTGGCCCCACAGAGGGTAACTAATACACTCATTAGAGCTATTTCCAGTACCCGGCTTGCCTCGATCACCCGGCTTGCCTCGATCGTCGTCGTCCACGTCAATCATCCGGCCGAAATCGACACGGCGGTTGCCGATGCGATGGGCCGACTGGTCGATTCGGGTATCCCGGTGCTCGCCCAGACGGTATTGTTGCGGGGGATCAACGATCGGGTCGAAGTGCTCCAGCGCCTTTTCGAGCAGTTGGCCGACCTTCGGGTGATGCCCTACTATCTGCATCAACTCGATCGGGTGGCTGGGGCGGCCCATTTCGAGGTTCCCGAGGCGGTGGGACACCGGCTGATCGAGCAACTCCGGGCCCGCCTGCCCGGCTATGCCGTGCCTCGCTATGTCCGCGAAGTGCCCGGCAAGCCGAACAAGATCGTGCTGGAGTGAAAGTTCGTCGAAACACAACGGGGGGACGTCATGTGCCGCGGAGCCCGTCGATTGCTCGCCGTCGTGTCGATCCTTCTCGGTCTGGTGGCACCAGCCCGGTCGTCCGCCTCCGAGCCACTCGTTAACCAATTGAAGCGGGGCGGCGAGCCGGCCGAGCACGCCAAGGTTTCCGTCGTCGGCTTCAGCCAACTCACGCTCCGGGCTGAAGGGGTGCCGGATTACCACTTCGCGCATAGCGACTGGGGCGACGCCCGGCTGATCGACGCCGATGGCCGGGTCACGTATCTTAGCGACCTCAAACCTCTTCGCGTGCATCAGCCGTATGGGAAACTCCAACGGGACCGAAGCCATCGGGGCGGTCCGATCACCATCGGTGGCCGGCGCTTCGAGCGAGGGCTGGGTACGCACGCTTCCAGCGAAATCACCTACTCGCTGGCGGGCAAGTATGCGTGGTTCGAGGTCTGGTTCGGCGTCGATGCCACGGCGGGTACCAACGGCCAGGTACGGTTCACGATCACCGAGCGCCCGGCCACCCGAGCCGGTGACGTCGATCCAGCGGCTCTGCGGCGGGCGATCACCGATCTGATCGAGACGTTCGGCCCGCGGTATCCCCGCGGCCCGGAGTTTCTCGCCCGACTCGATGCGTGGGAAAGGGGCGACGCCCCGCTGGCCCAATTGCGTCGCGAGGCCCTGCTGGCCAACCCGCTGTTGGACTTCGACCGGCTGCTGCTGGTGCGCCGGCGCCCCAAAGGCGGCAACGCGGACCGTGCG
>JABMRP010000728.1 GCA_013202535.1 Planctomycetota bacterium | reverse complement strand
CTCGTAGTCGTGGAACTGCCCGTCGCCGACGACTGGGAACTGCACGCTGTTTCCCTCACTCTGACTGGAAGTGGCGGTTGCCCAGAACAACTGGGCCCGGTCATCGGTGTCGGATCGCATGCGGATGATCAGGCGCCGCGTCCGGTTGGCTTCGATCCGAACACCGGGGCCCTGGAGGATCGGGTCGTGGCCTGTGGTTTCGCCGACGAGCAGATCGCCGCGGACCTCCGCTTTGAGGTAGCCGTTGGGGATCCAGCCTTCAAAGTCGCCGTCGGTGTTGAACTGCCAGGTGGTTTTCGGCGCGAGTTGGGGCAGATCGTATGGACCGCGTCCCACGTCGGCGGGGATCAGGTTGGGTGGCCAGTCGCCCGCCGGACAATAGGCCGCGCGAAGTTGATCGAGATCCGCGAATCCATACTCCGCGTACGGCTCGATGTAGCTCCCCTCGCCCCATTCGTTGCACGGGCCGACGGTAATGATCTTCTTCTGCGTCTCCTCGGCATACGCCCGGGCGGCTCGGCAGAGTCGGCCGAACTGTTGGGGCGTGCGATCGCTGATGACCAGCGATTTGTTTCCGTGCCACGGTTCGGACGCCCAGCCGGTGTCGACGATCGGCATATAGAGCAGGCCCGAAGCCCGCTGGTCCGCGTCGCGCCAGACCTGCGGGCTGGTCTCGACGACGTCGGCAAACGGGAACCGCTTCGATCCGGCCCGCTGCGCAGCGAGTTGGAACCCGTGATACGAAGTACACGCCTGGTAGCCTTCCGTTTTCAGTTGCCGGCAGGCCGCCTCGCTCTGGTGCGAGCTCATGGCCACGAAGTAGATGCCGGGCAAGCCGGCGTCGCGGGCCATCTGCTGCGACATGGCATAGAGCTTGGCGGCTTCCTCGCTGCCGCCGACGTCGTGCCGGATACCCGCCGGCGCCCAAATGAAAACCGCCGGACGGCCGTCGATCCGATAGTACTCCTCCATGCCAAAGTAATGGTCGATCCAGTACTGAGTGACCTTTCGCCAATCGTCCGCCGAGTGCGTGTTCGGCGGATTGTGGTTTGCCCACATGACGGCCCACTTCAGGTACTTGCGGAACCGGGCTTTCATGTAGGCGTCGTGGAGCCAGTGTTCCAGGTGGCGATTGCCCTGGCACCAGTACCAGTCGACCATGAAGAACGTAATCCCGTGCTCCACGGCCCACTTGATCTGCCAGTCGGCGCACTCGGGGTTCGATTCGTCGTACCAGCCGAGCACGGGCTTGCGCATCGGATAGTCGAGGATCGGCTGCCAACGCGACATGGAATTCCAGCCGGGGAAGTAGAAGGCGCCAATGTCGTACGGGCTTTTGACCGGCTGCGGCTCGGGGATGTACGACGTCGGCGGGACCTCCGGCGCGGGCGTGAACTCGATCACCGCCGTGGACGCAATCGGCCGCGCGTTGGGGCTGGCGAGCTTCACGGCCACCTGGGCTCGTTCTGGTCGCGATGCCTCGACCTGCCAGGAGACCGCCTGGGGGAGCCAAGGCGTGAGTTTCTCGATGGTCTGTCGCGGCGAGCCGATCGTGCGCAGGCCCTCGGGCGTGACGAGCGTGGCCACCACGTCCCGGTCCACGACGCCGCCCAGATTCCGCACCGACACGGTAACCTCGGCTGGCCGGCCGGTGCGGTTGATCCCCTCGGCAGGCCCGAAGTAGCCGATCTCCAATTCCGCGGGTCCGCGAGGTGCGTTGGCGATTTCAATCGACTCGATGGACACATCGGCGCCTTCTGAGTCGGTTGGCTGAATGCCGAGCATGATGATCTGATCTCGCCACCCGCCGAGGTGACCGACGTCGATGTTGTACGAGTGAAGCTGCCCGTCGGCCCGCAGCCTGAAAGCGACGTCCTCCCAGCCGAACTGCGTGCTGCAGACACAGAACACCCGGCCGCTGGTGCCTCGGTTGGCTGCCATGCGGATCGAAACGTACGGATTTTCGTCGGCGGAAACGGAAAGCCACGGGCTCATCAGGATCGGCGATTTCCCCTGGGCAGTCACGCGAAGACGCCCCGCCTCGATGGCCGGTTCGGACACGTCCTGCCAGGCTCGCCAGCCGTCGGTAGCGGATTCAAACCGCCAGGCCTTGGCCGCCGAACGCGTCGGACTTCCTTCGTCGACGATACGAATCCACTCGATGGCGAACTTGCCTGTCGCGGGCGGGTCGAGCCGCAGACGGATGATCTTGCCGGCGGAGTGCCAGAACGGATAGACGCGATACACACCGAACTCGTCGCCCGAACGGGTCTCGAACCCGCAGCACTTCTGCTGGCTGAAGCCGCCGTACTGGCCCTGGAGTGTCTCGGTCCAGAACAGTTGGGCCGAGCCGCCGCGTGGGGTCCGCATCTTGATTTCCACGCACTGGGTAGGCGTCGCCGTGATTTCAAATACGGGCCCAAAGAGGATCGGGTCCCAATCGCTGGTCTCGGCCATGAGAGCACCGCCGGAAACCGTGGCTTGGCGAATGTGCCCGCCGACAGCCCATCCGCGCAGGTCGCCCACCTTGTCGAACCGCCACTCGACGGCGACATTTTCGGCCGGCCGTGAGACCGAAGGGGAAACACATAAGATCGCCAGTGCAGCCAGCAGCAGTCCTGGCCCCGATCGTCGCATCATCCGGGCATCGCCGTACATGTCAGTCGCTCCCCCTCTGCTTGCGTTGTGCGAAACCGCTCAAGCTCAATATACCCACTTCCTCGCTCTAACCCCTCATGGAAGTCAACCATTTTAGCCCCCCGGCCGACCGCATGGCAAACGGCGCAAGCACTTGACAGCAAATCAGCACGGGGCTATAGTAGGGACACTCGCGTACATTCAGTGAGCCCCATGAGGAGAATAGCCATGCGACCGTGGAAAACACTCGTCGTCCTGGTGTGTGGTATCGCGTCGGTTCTGCCGTCCG
>JABMRP010000727.1 GCA_013202535.1 Planctomycetota bacterium | reverse complement strand
TGGCTCGTCTTCTGCGAATGGCTCCTCTTCGGCGACTGGCTCCTCTTCGGCGACCGGCTCCTCTTCGGCGACTGGCTCCTCTTCGGCAGTTGGCTCCATAGCAGGGTCGGTTCCGTCAGGGGGCGCTTCCGCCGCCGCCTCTTGCGGTTCCTCGGGTGGTGCCTCTGCCTCGGCCGCCGCTTCGGCGGCCCGGGCGGCAACAGCCTGACTGGCCTCCAATCGTTCTTGTTCGCGCCGGTGGCGCCGCTGTTCGGCAGCCTCTCGCTCGGCCTCCCTCGCCCTGGTTTCCGCTTGCTCGACGATCTTGTCCGCCTCCTCGGCCGAGAGATCTCCCAAGGCGATCAGATCCTCGGGTTCGATCACCGAGAGATCGTCATAGGAAAGAAACCCTTCACCGACTAGTTTCTCGCTGAGTTCCTCGCTCACGCCGTCCAATTCGCAGTATCCGATCACCGCCTGTTCGATCTGCTCGTCGAGTTCCTCGCGGGTCATGATCTCGATGTCCCAGACACAGAGCTTGCTGCCCAGACGCACGTTCTGGCCGCGACGGCCGATGGCCAGCGACAACTGATCCTCGGCAACCAACACGATCGCCCGCCCAAGCACCTGGCAAAGGATGACCTCTTCCACCTCGGCCGGTTGCAGGGCGTTGGGGATCAACACCTGCATGTCTTCATTCCAGCGGACGATATCGATCCGCTCGCCCGCCAACTCCTCGACGACGTTCTTGATCCGGTTGCCGCGAACGCCCACGCAAGCACCCACGCAGTCGACCCGTTGATCCGAACTCACCACGGCGACCTTGGAACGATAGCCGGGCTCGCGGGCGATTGCCTTGATCTGGATGACGCCGTCGGCGATCTCGGGAATCTCTTGCTCGAATAGTCGTTGGACCAGTTGCGGCCGGATCCGGCTGAGGATGACCTTCACCCGACTTCCACTTTTCCGGACCTCAAAGACGGTGGTTCGCACGCGTTCGTTGGGATGGTGCGTTTCGCCGGGAATCTGCTCGCTGTGGGGCAGGATCGCCTCGACGTTGCCCAGCGAAACGGTGGCGGTGCCGCCTTCGTACCGCTGGACGGTTCCGGTGACCAGTTGCCCCTTCAATTCATCGTATTCCTCGTACAGGGCGTCCCGTTCCGCCTCGCGGATCTTCTGAATCATCACCTGCTTGGCCGTCTGGGCGCCGATTCGGCCGACGGTTTCCTCGGGATCCAGCGGGGCCCCGTTATGCGTTCCCGAAATCGAGCCGTCTTCGCGGTTGATATGCACCTCGATCTCTTCGTCTTCGCCGTAGTGCTTCTTGGCGGCCGATACCAGGGCCGCTTCGATGCCTTCGAAGACGATTTCTTTATCGATGTTCTTATCGCGATGGATCGCGTCAACGATCCGCAACAACTCGCTAGGATTCATGTATTTTCACTTTCCCCGCAAAGGGGTGATTCCTCACTCGCCCGGTTGGTTCCACGGACCGACAAAGTGACGCAAGCAATCTCCCGCCAACACACCCGCGCTGCCGCGATCCGGGTGGAATCCGGGCGCAAGGGCTGACCTTCCTCCGACACCCAGGGGAGGACCGCCAACGGCAATACCCTCCCCGTGCGTCGAAGCGACGCCCTGCACGCACAATCAGACGGACGCCAAGCGCACCGCCAAGGCGTTGGCACACCACGATTTAGGGAGTGTACCCGGAAACGCCGATGACAACACAGCTTAAGCGGAATTCACAATCCTGTAAGCATACCGGGCCTTCCCGGGGGTGTCAACCTCCGGCGGATCGCTCTACGGGGGGATCGCAAGGGCAAAGGCACCCCCCTCAAAAGAACTATCGCATCCAGGCCCTGAACGCCACCCCCTCACCCGAAGCGGCGGATCATCACCGCGCTGGCTTGGCCCTGGGGGGTCACGTTGAGGTTGATGAAGCTGCCGCCGGGATCACAATGGCCGTCTCCCACGGCGGCAATCGGGCACTCGGGATCGGGGGTCTGGTAGTTGAGGATGGGAAACAGCCGGTCGTGACGCAGTGCCAGCAGACTGCAAATCGTCTCGACCACGCCACCGCCGGCTCCCAGATTGCCGAAGTAGCTCTTCGCGGCCGTCACCGGTACGGGTGTTTTTCGCTGGCCGAAGACCTGATCCACCGCCCACGCTTCCTCGCGATCACACGTCCGGGTGGCCAGGCCGTGGGCGTGGATGTGTCCCACGTCTTCGGCCCGGGCACCGGCATTTTTCAGGGTTGCGACGAGTACGTTGCGAAGTGCCCAGTCGCGGCGGGCAACAAGCCGGCCCTCGGCGGCGGAGGCCGACGCGCTGCCGACAATCTCGCCGTAGATGGGGGCGCCTCGCGATTGGGCCGAAGCAAGCTCCTCCACCAGCACCGCCCCGGCGCCTTCGCCGAGGACCATGCCCGAGCGATCCCGATCGAACGGGCGGCTGGCCCCGGCCGGGTCGTCACGGTAGCCGGTGGCCAACTCCTCCTGCCCGACGGCATGCACGGTTTTCATCGGATGGATTCGCGTGCCCGTCGCACCGGCGACCATCATATCGGCCCAGCCGCGAACGATCGTCCAATAGGCTTCGCCCAAGGCCACGTTCGCTCCGGCTTCGCGCATCGTGATCGAGTTGTTCGGGCCGCGGAGGTCATTGTAGATGGCGATGTGGCTGGCCGGCATGTTGGGTAGATATTTCAGCAGCCAAAGAGGTGACATACAAGGAAGCCCGTCCGCGGCCCAGCGGGAGAAATCGAACTGCCCCTGGGCGTCCAGGCATTGCAGCACGCCTTCGTTGAACTCCTCGGGCACGGTGAGCATGAAATCGCTGCCGTAGATGGCCCCCACCCGCTCGGGATCGGCCACGCCGGGAGATACGCCCGCGTCGGCCAGGGCCATCTGCGCCGCGGCCACGCCCATCTGGCATTCGCGACACATCAACCGCAGCCCTTTGCGGATCGCTCTTTTCTGTTCCTTGGACAGGGCGCCGAAATCGTTGATTTCTCCCTTGAAGTCCCAAGCCTCGGCGGCAAAATCCACCGGCAGCGAGGCGGGGGAGAAAGCCGTCAGCGGCCCGACACCGCTGTTGCCTTCGGCCAGCGCCGTCCACACTGATTCCACGCCGTTACCGAGGGGGCTAACCACCCCCAATCCAGTGATGACGACTCGACGCCGCGAGGAACTCATGGCACACCGATTACTCAAGACAGCCGGGACCCATGGGACGCGGCAAAGTGAAACCCACTGGCGGGAAAAGAGCTATTGTACTCGGCCATCGGCCAGTCGTCGAGACAGACACCCCCCCTGCGCCCAGCCAGGGTGTGTCAATAGAGCGTCGGATACCTGCTGGCCTGAGAGGCTTCCGCGCCTCCGTTGGAGAGACCCTTGCGGTCGCCGACCGGTTTGCTTTCCACGAAGATCAGCAGGTTGGCTCGAGGCGCCGATTGATCCACCGGCAGTGGCAGGCCCGGTACGAGTGAGGTCTGCTCCACCGGATCGGGCAGTGCGACCATCCCCAGGTCGATCAGAAGCACGCGATCGGCTGGCCAGCGGAACCGTTCGTGCATGCGATAATGCACAACCTGGGGAACCTCGATCTGGGTCTGCTGACGCGGCGCGGCAACGGTGGGTACGTCGAGCATCACCGGGACCATCCGCTCCACCTGATCGACGTGGCACTTAATCGCCGCATCGATGATTCGGCCGTCGGTCGAGAGCAGAGGGCTCATCTCGAGTGAGAATCCTTCATCCAACTGAGCCA
>JABMRP010000726.1 GCA_013202535.1 Planctomycetota bacterium | reverse complement strand
CGTAGGCCCCGCCCTGGGACCAGTCGCGCAAGAAACGTGGGGAGAGAAACAGATTGTTATCCACCAGAAACGGTCCGTGATTAACCTCCATAAACAAGTCCTGCGGCGAGTTGTCGTGCAACAGATTGCCGGTAACTCGCGTGCCTTGGGCCATCCAGTCCAGCCAGATGCCTCCCAGGCCGCCACAATGGTGGATGTGGTTGCGGCTGATGACGGTATCGATCGCGCCGTGGAACTTGATCCCGGCCATTTCGGCACCCCCGAACAATCCGCGAACGTTAATGTCGTGAATCGTGTTGCCGGTGACGGTGCAGAACACGGCGCCCATCGAGCCGACGATCCCCGCCTGTTCGCAGTGCGAAATATGGTTGTTGCGGACGACGTGGTGGCCGATGTTGTCTTTCGACCAGCCGCGCGCCAGCGCGCGTTCAATGGTTTTGACGTAACCCTCGGCGGTGTTGGCCGAGGTATTGTCGAACTCGTCACCGTGCTTGCCGAGCGCCACGCCGGTGCAGATCGAGTATCGGATCGTGTTGTTTTCGATGACCCACCCCTTGGACCAATGCGTGCCGACCAGGCCGATCTGCTCGGCCGTGGGCGGCGCCCAGGGCGTGGCGGCGTGCTCCAGCGTGAACCCGCGCACCGTGATGTAGTTGACCCCCGGATTTTCCGGGTAAAACACCGTCCGACGAACGTTGATCTCCACCCCGGCTTTGTTGGGATCGACGCCCTTGAACTGCGCCCGGATCGTGGTGGTTTTCTCGTCTACCTGGCTGAACCACAGCGGTTTCTCACCGGCCGGTTTAAGCGTGTCCTGCAGGTTCGCCGCCTCGGTCAGCCAGTGACCGCTGATGTAGACCGCGGCGGTGTGATGGACCCGGCCGCGGGGATTGAACCAGTCGCCATGAATCACGTCCTTACAGGGATTGAAGTCCCCGAAGAACTCGTTGGGGATGGAGACAGTCCAAGTATCGTTCTCCGCCTTCTTCCAGCCTTTGATGACTTCCGATCCCTTGATGACAACCTTCTCGCCCATCGCGGCCTGGTAGACGATCCGCTTGGCGTCGGACGTCCCCCCGCGCGGCGGATTGATCCGCTCGCGGTAAACTCCCGCACGTACGGTAATCACGTCGCCGGGCTGCGCCAGTTCAGCCGCGGCGGATATCGTTCGCAGGGGCCGGGACGCCGAACCGTCGTTCGTATCGTGGCCGTTCACGGAGACATAGTATTGCCTGCCGGCCGAGGTTTCCGCCACGCATGTTTGATCTGCCGCGCAAAACACGGTGAGCACGACACACAAGCCGATCCGTAGCAGGTTCTTCGAGATACACATGATAGGAGGCTCCAATGAAAACCGAGGGCTGGACATCGCTTTTCCCACCTAAAGGTACTCGCAAATGACACGCTTGTCGAGCCATCGGCCGGCTTGCGGAACGCCATAGTGACGAGAAGCGACGTTCAGGATATTCTTAGCCGTCGTGGGAGAGAGCGTAACGGACCGCTACGCGCCGATGTATTTCGCGTAGACGGTCTTCGCGGTGGGGATGTCGTCGGTGCCGCCGATGATGGCGCGGCCGTCGGGGAAGACGGTGAGTTGGTAGTCGTCCACTTCCAATCGCAGCAGAAACGCGTTTCGGGTCACTTTGCCTATGCCGGCAAGCTGCTGGGCCAGATCGTCCAGGGCAAGCTGCGGCTGGCCGGGATGCGTCAACTGCACGGCGTTGCGGCCGCAGAGCACGGCCGTGTGGCTGCCCGCCTTGCCCGAGAGCCAGGGAAACTCACCCCCTTTACACGTCGGGCACTCGACCTGATTGCGCAACTCGCTGACGTCGATCTGGTGGATGCGGTTGTCCCACATCTCGACGACCGTCAGCATACGCGAAACGGCATCCCGATTGCCGCTGAGGATCTTGATCGCTTCGATCGCCTGAATCGACGCAATAACGTTGACGATCGGGCCCAAAATGCCGGCCGTGTCACAGGTCGGCGTGGTTCCCGGCGGCGGGCACTCGTTCATCAGGCAACGCAGGCAGGCGGTCTCCCCGGGCAGAATCGACATCGACTGCCCTTCGGCGCCGACGCACCCGCCGTAGACCCAGGGCAGGCCGAGCTTCACGGCCGCGTCGTTGAGCAGGAATCGCGTCTCGAAGTTGTCGGTTCCGTCGACGATCGCATCGACGCCCTCACAAAACGACTCGATGTTCGTATGATCGACGTCGGCGACAATCGCCTCGATCTCGATCTCGGAGTTGATCGTGCGCAGTTTTTCCGCGGCAGCGGCCGCCTTGGGCAACCCGGCGGCGACGTCGTTTTCGTCGAACAACACCTGCCGTTGCAGGTTGCTGGTTTCGACGAAATCGCGATCGACGATTCGCACCCGGCCCACGCCGCCGCGCACCAGCGTATTGGCCAACACGCTCCCCAGCGCCCCGCACCCACAAACCAACACCGCGCTGTCGGCCAGCCGTTGCTGCCCCTCCTCCCCCAACGGCGGATACCGCATCTGACGAATGTAACGCGAGAGATTGGTCATGGGTCTATTCTCCCCTCAACACCTTCGCCAAAAACTGCCCGGTGATGGACCCCTCGGCTCGTGAAACCATCTCGGGCGTCCCCTGGGCGACGATCCGGCCCCCTTCGTCGGCGGCGCCGGGGCCGAGGTCGATCAGGTAGTCGGCCGATTTGATCATTTGCAGGTTGTGTTCCACGACGATCAGCGAATGGCCCACGGCCAGTAGGGCGTCGAAGCAGTCCAGTAATTGTACGATATCGAAGAAGTGGAGTCCCGTGGTCGGCTCGTCGAGCAGGAACAGGCATCGTCCCCGCTTGGCCCGCGACATGTAACTGGCCAGTTTCAACCGCTGGGCTTCCCCGCCGGAGAGCGTGTTGGCCGGTTGGCCCAGGCGGAGGTAGTCGAGTCCCACGTCGATGAGCCGTTTGAGTCGGGCTTGCACTTTCGGGCGGCCGCGGAAAAACGTAAACGCCTGGCGAACCGTCATCTCCAGCACGTCGGCAATGCTCCGTCCGCGATACTTCACGGCGAGAATCTCCGGCCGGTAGCGGGTCCCGTTGCACTGGCTGCAGCGCATGTAGACGTCGGCCAGAAACTGCATGTCGATTTGGATATGCCCGTCGCCCCGACAGGCCGTGCATCGCCCACCGTCGGCGTTGAAGCTGAAATGGCCGGCCGTGTAGTTGTGGGTTCGCGCTTCGACCGTCTCGGCAAACACGGCCCGAATCTCGTCGAACGCCTTGAGGTAAGTTACCGGATTGGACCGCGGCGAGCGGCCGATCGGGCTCTGGT
>JABMRP010000725.1 GCA_013202535.1 Planctomycetota bacterium | reverse complement strand
GGCAGGGGTTGGCTTACCCTGCGCCAATGTCGCCAGACTTCCGCGGCGGGCGCCTCGTCGTACTCCGCGGCCAGAACATCGACGTCCAGCGACGCGCTTTGCGGCTGGGGCCAGTTGTGCCACAGCAGGCACACCCAAACGATACTCCCGACGACCAACAGCCCGCCGATCGAGATCATCTGCTGGCGCGGACCCCAGCGGGAACGAGGTTTCTGCCCGGTCGATTCGACGGGTACACGGCGGAGCTTCCGCAATTGCAGCATGGTGGGCACTTCGATCGCGGCGCCACACGCGCAGGTAACCATCTGGCCGGCCTGACCGACGTCGACCGGGATGTTCTTTCCGCAGGAGCAGGGCAGCAAGTACTTCTGTTTCATGGCAGGATTTTTCTCTTCCGGCTGTGTTGGCCCGGTGGTCTGGGGCAGCTCCCTATCATTCTAGCCGAAGTGGGCGCATTGGGCGAACCGCTTTGGGCCGGTGCGTGTCACCCCGGTGACGAGTGGCAGGAATTCGTCATGGGTGGGGTTGCGTAGTATCGCTATACTGCGCAGTTTTTCCATTTTAACATAGGGCGTTTTTTTACGTGATAAACCAGGATTTTAGGTACTAGACGGGCGTGTTTGAGCGTGTACAATTGAATGGCTATTCCCTTGCCTCCTAACCTGCAACACCGACAGGCCCGTGGGTGACAACGTAAGTCGACCCGCCATTCCGCCGGACCGCGGGGGAATCTTGTTATCCAGTAGCTGCCGAACGGATTTTCAGGCCTGTTTCCGCAATGATGCCGCGCTGGGTTTTCTTCCCGAAGAGATCGAGGTTTAAGCCGGACGAGTGTTGAGCGTTTCGGCTCGCCGGATGGGGAGTCCAGGAGGTTTACGGGCATTGGGGTCGCGAGTTATTCTCTCCCCAAATGGAATCTCTTTCCAAATGATCGGGAAATGAGAACCGGGCGAAAATCGGTGGTAGAATTGCGTGGTCCGTATCGGCTGCTGACGGAGACAACGTTGGCGTGAACTCGATGCTTTGATTTGTCCTTTGAGTTTGCCTTGGGAGTTTTCAATTGTACGACGCACTGTTAGATCGCTTAGACGACGATGTACCATCGGAGTCGGAAGACTCGGTGGGGTTGGAGAAGAAGGAAGATGCCGACGGTCTGGAAGGCAGCGCCGTTTCGGTAGTGTCCGGGGCGCAATGCGAATCCGAGGCCGACCTGGCGGCCGACGAGCTTCCGGAAATCGAGGAAGTCGAATCCTGGTCGGATGATCCGGTCCGAATGTACCTTACCCAGATGGGCGAGATCCCGCTGCTGACGCGACAGGAAGAGATCGCGCTGGCCAAGCGGATCGAGGGTACGCGGGCTCGGTTTCGGGCCAAGGCGCTGGAGTGCGATTATGTCGTGCAGACGGCGTTCAAGGTCTTGCAGCGCGTCCATCAGGGCGAGTTGCCCTTCGACCGCACGGTCCAGGTCTCGGTAACCGATCGGCTGGAAAAAGAGCAGATTCTGGGTCGGCTTCCCTACAATCTGCGTACCCTGGCCGTTCTCTTGAAGCGGAATCGCCGCGACTATTGCATTGCCACGGGCAAATCGCACCGCATGGCATTGCGCCGCGCGGCGTGGCGACGCCTCGGCCAGCGGCGGCGGCGCGCCGTTCAGTTGATCGAAGAACTGGGACTGCGAACCCAGCGAATCGAGCCGATGATCTCCACCCTGACCGAGTTCAGCCGGCGGGTGGATGAACTCAAATCGCGTATCGACGCCCACCGAAAGGCTCGCCTGTCGTCCAAGGAACGCGAGCCCTGGGTGATGGAGTTTCGCAGCATTCTCCGCGCTTGTCAGGAGACGCCCACCAGCTTGCGAAATCGGGTTCGCCTGCTACATGCCGTCTACAGCCGCTACCAGAAGGCCAAGCGGGGCCTCTCGGAAGGCAACTTGCGGCTGGTCGTCTCGATCGCCAAGAAGTATCGCAACCGGGGCCTGAGCTTTCTCGATCTGATCCAGGAAGGCAACGCCGGTCTGATGCGGGCGGTCGACAAGTTCGAGTATCGCCGCGGATTTAAGTTCTGTACCTACGCCACCTGGTGGATTCGCCAGGCCATTACCCGTGCCGTGGCCGATCAGAGCCGCACGATCCGCATCCCCGTCCACATGGTCGAGACCATGTCCCGGGTGCGCAACATCTCGCGCCAATTGCTCCAGGATCTGGGACGCGAGCCGACGATCGAGGAAACGGCCAACGCCGCCGGAACCTGTATGGACGAGACGCGCCGCGTGCTGGCCATGAGCCGGTATCCGATCAGCCTCGATCGTCCCGTGGGCAACAGCGAGGACAGCCACTTCGGCGACTTGCTGCCCGACGGAGGCGCCGAGAGCCCTGCCATCGGTGCCACCCACGAGATGCTCCGCGACCGTATCTCCAAGGTGCTCAAGACGCTCAGCTACCGCG
>JABMRP010000724.1 GCA_013202535.1 Planctomycetota bacterium | reverse complement strand
GCGATGCGTCCGGCGGATCGCTGCCGGCTTGTCCACCTCCAAAGAGAGCCGCATCCGATGCCGGCCAACACGGCCAGGAAGGCGAAGCCCGGCAGCAACAGACGAACGCCGTCGTGGGGTGGAGCCATGGGAAGCGCTCGAACCACCAGCAGGACCAGCCAATGCCCCAGCACCAGCGAGCCGGCCGGCTCGGATCGCAAACACCGGGTCGTGGAGATCACCCCGGCGAGGGTCAGCGCGAGGATGCCCAGCGGCACGGTGATGGCCGTCCAGACGATCGTATTGTACCAGGGCAGCGGGTGATCGAGATCGCACATCCGGCCGAAGAATTGCGTCGCGACGTTGTGCCACGGCCGGTCGGCCCGATGGAGATTCAAGTCGAGGAACGCCCGAAAACCGTCGATCGGATGATGCCACAACGGCGGGTTGAGCAGGTAGAAGGTCGCCGCCGCTACGGGCAAACCGATCAGAATCGCACGGACCGCCGGACGATCCCGGTAGGCCAGGGCCCAAATCACGAAGGGCACCGGGGCGAGCCAGCCGGTCGCCTTGCAGGCGAGCGTCGCGCCCAGTGCGAGACCCCAGACGACGGCCCAGCCACGGCTGCGCCGAGCCGGGGTAAACGCTGCCCAGGCCAGTATCCAGCAGCTTGTCAACGGGCCGTCGAACGAAGCGAAATGCAGGTGGGCGAACATCCTTGGCAACAGCAGCCAGGCAACCACGGCGCCGGTGGCCGCGACGGTGGACCACTGCCGTGCCGTGCGATAGAACATGGCACCGCCGGCCAGGGCCGCCAAGAGCATCGGTCCCCATCGGGCGCGCGTCAACGGATCGAGCCACGACGGCGACAGAGCCTGTCCCGCTGCAATGACGATGCCGTAAAACGCCGGATGCCCCTCGATCCGCGTCGTGTATTGCCAATCCTTGGCGATCGCCGCCTCGCTCATCGGGCTCGGCGCCGACGGGTCGTTTCCAGCCGGATCGGAGAACCAGCGACCGGCCCACCGGGTGATGCCCTCGGCCCGCACGATGGCGTTCCCTTCGTCCCACGCCATGGGCAGCGGACGCGAGGTGGCGATCAGCACAACCGCGCAGCCGATCGTCGTCAGAAGCGCGCCGCCGAGGATCCAACGGCGCGACGACTTCTCGCACGACGAGACGGGGCAGGGAATGAGAGCCGGTTGCATACTCCCATTATATCAGGAGCACCCCATCAGCCTGTTGAAAAAGCCGTGTGCCACTGCTTGCTTGCAAGCAGTGCCGTGGATTCGAGCACGAAACCCGGCAAAAAGGCACTGCTTGCAAGCAAGCAGTGGCACACATCCCGGCAAAGTCCCCCTTTTCAACAGGCTGCTATTCCGGCACCACGGTCACGAGTTCGCGGTCGACCGATTCGATGCCCTCGGCGGTGATGACCGTCTGCTGTTCGGCGTATCCGATCAACAGGGCCAGATCGGCCAGGCGGTTGATTCGCCGCGCCACGCCGTGCGAAAGCTCGTGCAAGGCCTCGAGTGCATCCGCCTGGAACATCGTCCGCTGGGCGCCGGCCACGCGGAGCCGATGCTCCACGTAGCGAACGGTCTCCGATTCGGTCATCGGGCGCAAGAGACACTTCACGGCCAACCGTTCTTCCAGAGCGGGCGAGCGGTCCATCGCCGGCAGGAGTCCCGGCTGCCCGACCAGCAGCAGCGTCAAGGCGCCGCGGCCGTCCACTTCGAAGTTCAACAGCAACCGAAGCGCCTCCAGGGTGTGCGGATCCTCCAGCAGGTGGGCCTCGTCGACGACCACCACCGCGTGGCGTTTCTGTCGCGTGTTGTCGATCAAGAACCGTTCGATCCGTCGGATACTCTCCTCGATTCTTCCGGTCGATGCCTCCGGCGGGCTTTCAATCAACGCCTCCGGCGGGCTTCCGTTGGACGATTTCGGCGAGCTCCCGTTGGACGATTTGGGCGGGCTTCCGACAGGCGATTTCAGCGGCAAACCGTGCCATTGATGCGCCAGATAGGCCAAGAGATCGGCGCACGGCATTTGCGGAAAGACCAGATGCAGCAGCGGGTCGACGCTGCGATCAATCATCTTCCGGAGCATGTGGATGAGCAGCGTTTTCCCCGTCCCCGAGCCGCCGGTCAACAAGGCCGCCCCGCGACGGTTCTCGATGGCGTACCGAAGCTTCAACAGCGCAGCCTGGCACGACTCGCCCGGAAAGTAAAAACGGGGATCGCACGCGCTGTCGAAGGGCTTCGTATTCAGTTGCCAGTAGGACTCATACATGGGGATGCCACGGCCTTGGGGCCGACTCAGGACACGACGAAGTTCTCGACCACGCCGATCGGCGTCGCGCCGGCCATGGCCAAATGGTTCTGCAACTCGCCGAGCCAGTATCGCGGCGTCGAACGAACGTCGCGGACGAGGATCGAGGCGTCGAGTGACGCGGCCAGCGCGGTCGCCTCCGGCGGCAATTCGCCGGTCGTGCCGGATTCCAACGCACCCATGTCGACCAACACGAGATCGAAACCGCGGCGCATCATCGCCAGGGTCTCGCTGATGAGCCGCGCTCCTTCGTGTTCCCAATGGCTACCGGTCGGAGCATGCGCCAGGGGTAAAATAATCAGATTGTCGCCGGTTGATTCGATCAGCGCATCGGACAGAACCGCCTCGCCCTGGAGCACCTGTTCCCAACCTGCTTCCGGCGCCAAACCCAGTCGCTCGGCAAGCCGCGGACTTTGGAAATCGCCGTCGACGATGGCCACGCTCAGTCCGCGTTGGGCCAGTTGTCGGGCGGCACACAACAGCACGGCCGTACTGCCCTCTCCCGATCGAGCGCCGCCGATCCCCAAGACTTTCCGCCCATGGGATGTCGCCCGAATCAACGCTTCGCCGAGCTGATCCCACGCCCCCTGGGCCGTCTGCAAGAGTCGCTGGCAGTCTGTCGTCCAGGCAAAGTGATCGACTTGCCAGGCGGGAATGGGTGGGCCCTCGGGCTGTGTTCCTGACACATCGAGCGATGGGCGCGTTGGTCCGCCGGACGTTTCCTCTCCACCGGCGGTCTCCGATTCGGCGACCCCCGCCGGGAAACCGACGTGTGGTCTGTGAACCTCGGGCTGCTCGTCGAGCCCGGTGGCTTGATCCAGCCGATAGATCGCCGGCTCGGATTCTCGTTCTTCCCTCGCCAGACGATTTCCGCTGTTGGTTTCCTCCGCCGCCTCGACCGGGCCTTCCGGCAACGCCGCGGCGGGTGCCGAATCCGGCATATCAGGAGGGGGGCACGGCGTCTGGGGAAATGGTGTCTGGGAGAGTTGAGGAAGAATCGTGGCCACGATGTCGACCGCCCCCTCCGAAACGCTCGCCCGAAGGGAACCCGGACATGACCGTGAGGCGGCCGTCCGCATCACTCGGGCCAACTCCTCGCTGGGCAACTCCGTCGATTCCTGGATAGCCTCCCGCGGCAATGCCTCGGAAAGAGAAACCGACGCAACCAACGGCAAGGGCGTGGTTGCGACGGTTTCCGCAACGTGCGAGTAGGCTTTGATGAATGCTCGGTCGGACGATGTCATAGGTTGTTTCTGGTCGTTGGGTTGGTGATGCCGCCCTCGAACCGAGCAACGCCCGGCTCGGTCGGATAGCGAGGTGGATACGAACCCTGGCTCGCCGAAGATCGTTCGGTGGGATAATCCGCCGGATACGCACCGCGAGAGTCGCTTCGGTAGTTGCTCGGAGCCGGTGCTTGGTAGTTGCCCGCGGCAGGCGATTGGTAATTGCCCGGAGCCGGTGATTGGTAGTTGCTCGGAGCAGGCGATTGGTAGTTGCTCGGAGCAGGCGATTGGTAGTTGTTGTAGGATCTCCCCGCACCTGACGCTCGCGGATCGGGGCGATAGGCGTTTGGATCGACGGCGCGTTGATCGTTACGATAAGCGTTCGGATCGGCCCGATAGGTGTTGGGATCGGTACGATAGGTGTGCGGATCGGCCCGATAGGTGTTCGGATCCGTGCGATAGGCGTTGGGATCGACGGTCCGTGGATCGGGGCGGTAGGTGTTGGGGTCGGTGCGATAGGTGTTCGGGTCCGTTCGATAGGTGTTCGGATCGACCGACCGCGGATCGGTGCGGTAGTTCTCGCGTCGGGCTGTGTAGTAAGGCTCGGCACCCTGATTGGACTGGGTGCGCGGGTCCTGCGTGTACTGGTTTTCTCGGCGGTATGTGGCGTTGTCGGCATAGGGCGTGCCGGCACCGTCGCCTCGGTTCATGTCGGCTCGTGGCTGCTGGTAGGGACGCTGGTATGTCTGGCCAATCGGTCCCACGTCTTGGGGGGCCGTCCGTCGGTCGGTCATGTCGGTCGTGATCGGGGGGCTTTGCCACGGTTGCGCATTCTCCCCGGTTCGTCCGGTCGAACCAGGTCGATACTGGTTGTCATACTCGCCCCGCTCGGTGGGTCGGGCCGGCTGCTCCCAGTGGTTGGCCTG
>JABMRP010000077.1 GCA_013202535.1 Planctomycetota bacterium | reverse complement strand
TTCGGCTGGGCGTTAAACGAGCGCGCTCCATATCGCGCCATCCCACTCCGCTACGCATCCTCGCTGCGGATCAACTCGCGGTAGCGGAGGATTACGCCGGCGATGGCCATGAGGACCATCACGGCGGCCAGCAGCAGGGCGACGTGTTGCCAGGCCGGGGCGCTGCCGTACCAGCTTTGCATTTCGCCGGGCGATTTCTTCCAGCGTATCCAGATGGCCAGCAAGCAGCGGAGGTGATACTGGACGGTGAACTGGTTGATCACGGCGGGAATCAGGCCCACCACCAATTCGAGTACCAGCGCGTGGAAGACGCAGATCGACATGGCGCGCTTGAGAAAGATGGTGCCCAGCAGCGAATAGAGGGCTCCGTAGGTCAGACACGAGAGGAGCACCAGCACGGCCATCACACCCCAAAGCCGGCCGGCGTCGGACGGTTGCAGCACGAGCAGCGCCAGCGTCAAGCCGATCCAAGCGGTGACGGCCGTCCAGGCGACGGCGGTGAGGTACTTCCCCCATAACACGGCCGTCCGTCCGCCGGGCCGCACGGCCAGGTAGATCCAGGTTCTGCCCTCCAATTCGGCATGCACCGCGGGCGCGGCCCAGAGGAGCAGTCCCAACACGCAGACCACCTCGGGAATCAAGACAAAGAGGATCATCTCCGCGTCGAGTTGCCCGCCACCGGCAGTTCGCATTAAGAGCGTGACCAGCGCGGGAAACAGGGCCAAACCCGCCCCGTACGCCAGCCGGGCCGGGGTGAGCGTTCGCTGCAACTCGAAGCGAAAGACGACCAACGTCGCTTGCAAGCCCTTCATGCCGTCCCCCTGTGAATCCGCAACAGCGAGCCGAACAACGCCTGCAACGAATCGTCGGTCGAACGCATCTCGTGGATGCGGATATCCGTCCCCTCGATCCACTGGGGAAGCCCCGCGTAAACGGCCGCCGGGCTGCGCGTGGCCAACAGCAGCGTGTGCCCTCCGTCGAGGAAACGGACCGATTGAACGACCTGCCGGTCGATCAGCAGTTGGGCCAGTTCCGAAGCGCCTTCGCAGCGGATGCGTATTTCGTTGGGCAGGTCGGCCAGCAGGGCATGGACCTCCTCGGCCGAACCGGAAGCCAGCAGCCGCCCGCCGTGGATCAATAGAAACGACTCGGTCACCGCCTCGACCTCGTGCAGGATGTGGCTGGCCAGCACGAGGCCCTTGCCGGCGCGAACCCACTGCTGCAACAGTTCGGTCATTTGGTGCCGGCCGATCGGGTCGAGGCCGTTGAACGGTTCGTCGAGGATCAGCAGATCGGGGTCATGGGCCAGGGCCTGGGCCAGCTTGACGCGCTGCCGCATCCCTCGCGAGTAGCCGCCGATGAGCCGGTGCATGGCCTCGGTCATACCCACTCGGGCCAGCGTTTCCGCGGCCCGGTCGGCCGCTTCCCGGCGACTGAATCCGTAAAGTTCCGTCAGATAGCAGACCCAGTCGAACCCGGTGACGTTGCCGTAAAAGACGTCGCGCTCGGGACAGACACCGATGCGGCGGAACAGCGGACCGTTGTGGCGCGGACGCTGGTTCATCACGTGGACCGTTCCCAGCGTGGGGCGAAGTTGGCCCACGATCAGGTTCAACAGCGTGCTCTTCCCCGATCCGTTGGGACCCACCAGACCGTACGCCCGCGTGTCCAGCGACAGCGTGACGTCGTTCACGCCGATCACCGAACCGTAGAGCTTCGTGACGTGGTCCAGTTGAATCATCATGGGCTTTTGGCGGTCCGTTCAACTCAGATTCGCATCGGAGACGATACGCGACGAAACAACACGGCCAAGGAAACGGCCGTAATGCCGGTCAACAGCACGATCGCCGGCAAGGGGCTGGCCAGGGCGGTCGGCAAGCCGAATATCCACGCCTGAACTTCGCCCAGCGTATGGTAAAGCGAGACGAGGTTCCACGCCCCGGAAAACTTATCCACGGGAGAAGCCCACCGCATCGCCACGTAGATCACAACGCCGAAGATCCAGACGGTATACCAGGCATAGCTGGCGTAGCGGCTCTCGGACGTCATCGACGAGAAGGCCAAGGCCATCGACGTCGTGGGGATCGACACCACGGCCGACGCGGCCAGAATCCGAAACGGCAGATCCCAGGTATGGGCGATGACATCGAAGCTGGGCGAGAGCAACACGCCCAACACGTACAGCGCCAAAGCCGGCACCGTGGTGATCATGATCACGTAGACCCAAACCACGGCCATCTTTCCGCAGATGTACTCGACCCGAGTGATGGGGCGGGAGAAATAGAGCAAGAACGCCCGCGAACGCACGTCACGCGCAATGAGCGACGGGGCAACCAGCCCGACGACGAAAACCAACAAGGTGCCCTGAGGGTAGCGAAAGAAACTCAACAACAGCCACGACCACAGCCGGTGTCGCACGGCCGGCGTCAGTTTAAATTTCCGCGACTTCTTGGCCGTCCGAAACTCCATGGCCGTCCGAAACTGTGTGGCCGCCCGAAGCCGTTCGTCCGAAAGCAACCTGCTCTCCACCTTCGAGTATTCGGCTTCTGTTAACCGGCCGGCCTTCCGCAACGCTTCGGCCGCACGCAGACCTTCGGCCACCCGCAACTGTTCGATCGCAAACAACCGTTTGGCCTCCTGAAACGCTTCGGCCGCACGCAACTCCTCGGCCGCGGACCCCTCTTCGGGTTCAGACGCCTTTTCGGCCGCAGGTGCCTTTTCGGCCGCGGACAACTCTTCGGCCGCGACCGCCTTCTTGGACTCCGACAACTCTCCGATCATGGTGCCAAGGATGGGGAAATTGTTGGCTACCGCGCCCATCCAACCCAAATCACTCGACGACTGCTCCAGCAGAAAGAACCCCGTTCCGACGTACGCCATCGGCAGCCAGGCGAACAGCATCAGCCGTCTCAGCCAACTGCTGCGCCAGGCCAAGCGCAAGCCGGTCTCGGTAATCACCCACCATCGGGTCGAGTCGGGGCTCAACTTCCCCTGCCAGTTCCGATACCCCAGGTCATGGATAGGCATGGTCGTCCTCCCGCACGGCATCGAGGAAGATCTGCTCCAGCGAATTTCGCGCCGGCACCAGCGAGCGGATTCCCGCCCCTTCTTCCCGCGCCCACTGCCATACCCGCTCGGCCGTCTTCTCGTCGGCCCCGGCCAGCACGAGCGAACCGTCGCCGCTGGTCGTCACCCCCAATCCTTCTCGCTGCAATCGCGCGACCAGCGCATCGACCGGCCCGAAGACGCGCACCTGATACGACGGCGAAGTGGGCCGGCTCAACACGCTCAAACGTTCGACGATCCGCACGCGACCCCGGGCGAGGATGACCACGTTGTCGCAGATCGCCTGCACGTCGGGCAGAATGTGCGTCGAGATCAACACGGCCTTGCCCGCGTCGCGGGCCAGCGACCGGATCCGACCCAGGAACACCTGGCGCTCCTCGGGATCGAGCCCCGCGGTCGGTTCGTCGAGGATCAGAAAGGGCGGGTCCTGTACGATCGCCGTGGCAAACTTCAGCTTCTGCCGCATCCCGGTGGAATACGTCTCGACGTTGCGATACCGTTCTTGTTCAATGCCGCAGAAATCGAGGATCTCGTGCGTCCGGCGCAGCCCTTCGATCGAGGGCAAGCCCGAGAGCCGGGCGGCGAATCGGACCATCTCCACGCCGCTCAATCCGCCAATATAACAATCGTCCTCGGGCATATACCCGACCGCCGAACGGATCTGGCGAGCTTGGCTACCCAACTCGAACCCCATCACGCGGCCCGTTCCGCGCGTGATCCGCACCAGCCCCAAGAGCACCTTGATGAGCGTCGTTTTGCCCGCCCCGTTGGGTCCCAGCAGCCCGGTCACCCCGGCCCCGATGTCCAGCGACACGTCGTCCAACGCCCGGAGGCCGTCGTAGTCCTTGGTGAGATGGTCGAGTTGTAGCAACGTGTCCATGATGCGCGTCTGTTGGCCCCTTGAGATGAAGACAATCTCCCGTGTGTGGTTTTATTGTAACCGGCCGGGGAGCGCGGGGCCAGTCGCGGGGGGAATGTTGGCCTCGGCCGTGGCACACCCGGATACGGTGATTGAGAAAGCCCGTGGTTCAGGCGGGCTGCGGTTCTTGTTGCCTAATTCATCTTCACCGGGAAGAAGCAGGGCACCAGGAACACAAACACAATGAAGACAAGAAACCATAGGTAGACGGCAATCTGGTAACGCCGTCCCCGGGGCGTTAGATGTCGCAACCCCAGTTGCTTCTCCTTATTCAGGTCAACATCCGGCCGAACGTGCCGCGAGATTTGCCCAGTTCTCACGGTAGATCCGCTCGTATGCGGCGGCGTACTCCTGAAGACTCTCGCCGATGCCGCTCTTGCGACATGTTCCCCAGAAACCCTCGAAACCCGCGAGAAGCTCCATGCCGATGCGTATCACCTCGGGTTTGCTCATCTGCGCGGCACCGACGGACCCTTTCTTGGCAACGGCTTCCCAACTTTTGTGGGCGACATAGGTATGAGCGAATCTCCAGAGTTCTTCTTCGGCAGCGGGCAGCCGATCCTGTTGAAGCGAACAGCCGGGAAAGTCCGTAATCACCATCGTGTCGTCGCGGCCGTGTTCCTTCCCCACGAAGAAGTCATTCATGGACCGCATTTGAATGAGCGCATGCATGTGATGAGCCTCAACGTCTCCGCTGATTTGATCCGGTGCGGGCTTCGGATAGCCTTCGCAATCAAGAATCGCTCGTAGCGACTGAGACAGGACCATCGCGTCGTAGAGGATGCGCCGGAAGCCATTGTCGAGTTCTTCGTTGCTTCGTTCGGCCACGTGGCTATTCCTCCGAGTACCTGGTATCTGGTGCGGGCAAGTACCGGTGCCTCTTTTCTGTTCATCAATGCACTGAAGCTCTTGGCTTTCTTGCAGTTATGACGGTCCGGCAACAGAGGAGAGGCACCGGTACTCCTGGTGTGTGCTTTGCGGGGTACGCAAATCTCGGATGAGTCTGCCCACCTTACTCACTGTCTGAATCAGCCGACATCGCCGGCCGCCGTCGCTCCTTCAATGTGGCCACAAGCATCCCCGTATCGATCTTCTCCCGGTCGCCCAGAATACAGTCCTTTGCCGCATCATTACATGCCCGGGCAATCTCCGCGTGGCTGAGCCCGGCGGCGGCGTTGCGAATGCTCTTCCAGCCCGGCCGTTTGCCGAGGAAGATATGGAGATGGTTGCGAATCAACTGCTCTGCTTGTTTTGCATCGGGACGGCTGTAGTGTACCACGTCGTCAAAGCGTCGAAACAGGGCTTCGTCGAGCATGGCGACGTAGTTGGTTGCCGCGAGAATCAGACTGTCTGAATCGTCCTGTTCGAGGAACTGGAGAAACGAGTTGAGAACCCGGCGAATCTCGCCCACGTCGTTCTTCGCGCCGCGATCGGCGCCAATGGCATCGAACTCGTCGAATAAGTAAATGCCGCGGACCTCGGTCATCGCGTCGAAGATCAGATGCAGCTTGGCCGCCGTCTCGCCCATGTACTTCGTAATCAATCCGTGAAGCTGCACGGAGAAGAGTGGCAACTTCAACTCGCCGGCCAATGCCGAAGCGGTCATCGTCTTGCCGCAACCGGGTGGGCCCACCAACAGCAGCTTGCGGCGTGCCGATAGACTGTGTGACCGGAGCTTCTCCTGGCTGCGATATTCTCGGATGACGCGAGCCAGGGCACTGCCGGTGGTCGGTGCAAGGACCATTTCGGAAATGCGTGTCTTCGGATACGTCACCGCGAGCAGGCCGGCCAATTCTCCCTCGGGCCGGGCAATCGGTACTGCCCCGCCGATTTTCCCGGACTGCTGTTTCTGCTTGATCCCATCGACCAGATCACGCAGTTCCCGGGCCAGATTTCCTTTGCCCGTGCGCGCAGCGTGAGCGGCAATCTGCAGGGCCACGGAGACGAAATGCTCCGCATCTCCCTCGGAGTAACTCCTTAGAAGTGCCTTAACTTGCTGTGCCGTAGCCATTTGCGCACCCCCACCGGCAGACTGCTCAGCCCTGGCTGGCGTCCATTTGCCAGCAAGAACGCTCAGATCTCAATGGTCATCGTACCGAAATCGGCTTGCCAAGTCACGCGTTCTTGGCCGCCGCGTGCCGAAAAATCGGCCACCATCGTTCACTAATCGGTCTTCATTCCCGGTCCCTGCCAACAATTCCGTCCTCCTTGGCAGTCAAGGACTTGCGCCGTAACTCTTGGCTCG
>JABMRP010000723.1 GCA_013202535.1 Planctomycetota bacterium | reverse complement strand
TGGCGAAGACGGCCTGTTCAAAGGGCTGCCCGATCCGCGCCACACCCTGGTGCGCGAGGCGGCCGAGGCCCACTCGGGCAAAGCTTGCCTGACCGGCGAAGTCGACGAGCCGGACCGTGCCCGAATCTTACGCCGGCGGGTACCCGTTCGCATGGGCAATCGATACCAATTCGAGATTTGGGCTCGGGCAACGGAGCGCACGAAGCTCGTGCTGTGGATCACGCCGCCGGGTAGCCAGGCGCGGAGGATGGTGGCCACCTGGGACAAGGTTCCCCGCGGGTGGCAGCGTTACACGGTGCCGATCACCGTCACGGCCGACGGCATGCTCGATCTGCAGATTGTCGCCCCCTCGTCACACGGCGCGCCGGCCGGACAGATCTGGATCGACGACGTCGCCCTGTACGAGACGGCCATGCCGCCGCTGCACTCGGTTTCCGGCGGCAAGGGCTTCAACGACACGCCGGCCATGGCCCGGGCCGCCGATGGTTCGCTCTACGTCGCCTGGAACAGCTTCCGCGACGGGGCCGATTCCCTGCAACTGGCCCGGCTGCGAACGGAGGGCGATCGGCTTGTCGAGTCCGGGGCGTGGCAGGTTGCCGGCGGTGAGGGTACGTACGTGCTTGGCCCCTCGCTCGTCTCGGCCGGACCGGACGTCGTGCTCCTCTACGCCAGCGAGAACAACGGCAATTGGGATATCCATGCCGTACCCTGTGGTCCGGACGGTCCGCGGGAAGCGGTGGCGGTGACTTCGCACGCCGCGGTGGACGTGAAACCGGCGGCCGCCTGGCGCGACGGTACGCTGTGGGTCGCCTGGGAATCCAACCGCAACGGATGTCGGCAGATCTTCGCCACCAGTGTACGGGACGGTCGCGCCGGCGAACCGGTGGCGGTCAGTGCCCCCGGCGCTTCTTCCTATGCGCCGTCGATCGTCGCATTGCCAAGCGGCCAAGTGTGCGTTGCCTGGCATAGTTTTCGGCAGAACAACTACGACGTCTTCCTGCGGCAGCGATCACCCGAGGGGACGTGGACCGATGCGCGGCGTTTGACCGAGGCGCCGGCCATCGACCGCCATCCGCTGCTGATCGGCCGGGACGATCAACTGTGGCTCCTTTACGAACATGCCCTGGTCGACGGATACAACATCGGCCGCACGAACAGCCGCCGGTTGATTCTAGCTCAGGTCACGCCGCAAGGGTTACTGGCCCCGCGGATCGCAGGCGCCTGCCCATTGAACGCCCGTTGCGAGGCGCCCTCGGCCATGTTCGACGCCAGCGGCCGGCTTTGGGTGGCATACTTGCAGCCGCGTCTGCCGCGGGCCGGCTGGGATACGTATCTCACCTGTTTCCTCGGCAACCGGTGGCAAGCGGCCGAGGCCGTCTCGATCGCCAAGGGAATGGACCGCCGCCCGTGCCTGACGCTGGTCGATGGCCGCCCGGTCGTCGCGTTTCAGGCCGACGACATGCCCCAGTCCTGGAGCGATCTCGACTTGACCGACACGGCCACGAGCAACATCTTCGTCGCCGCGCTGAAATCCGACGCTGCCCGGCAGGTCACGGCCATGCGACTGGAGCCGCTGGTCGAACCGGCCGAACCGTTCGAGGCGGCCGAGCTGCGCGTGGCTCGTGGTGAGGATACGCCGACGCCCTCGATCGAGTACCAGGGCAAGACACTAAAACTTTTCTACGGCGATCTGCACGAGCATACCGATCTGTCGGTTTGCAACCGGCTGGGCGACCAATCGATCGACGAGAGCTACCAGCACATGCGCGACATCGCCCGGCACGACTTCGCCTGCGCCACCGACCACGGGTACAACTTCAATCCGTACCTGTGGTACTACATGGGCAAGCTGGCCCGCATCAACGACGACCCCGGCCGTTTCCTCACCTTCCTGGGCGAAGAGTGGACGTCGAGCTTCGAGGAGTACAGCGAAGATCATCCGTATGGTTTCTACGGACATCGCAACCTCGTTTTCGCCGACCCGTATTTCCCCACGTGGTTCAACTCGAAGAGCCGACAGACGCCGGCCCAACTGTGGGAAGACCTCCGCAAGCTCAACGCGAATTTCGTGAACATCCCTCACCAGCTTGCCGACACGGGCAACGTGCCCACCGACTGGAACTTCACCGATGAACAGGCGCAACCGGTCGCCGAGATCCTCCAAACGCGAGGCTCTTACGAATACAAAGGAGCCCCGCGCGAGGCGCCACGATCCACGCCCGAGCCCGGCTACTTCCTGCAAGACGCCTGGGCCCGCGGCATCGTGATCGGCGTGATCGCCAGCCCGGACCACGGCGGCGGCTACGGCAAGGCCTGTGTCTACGCCCCCGAGCTGACCCGCGAAGCCATTCTCGACGCACTCCGCGCCCGCCACTGCTACGGCACCAGTGCGGCCAAGATCGTGCTCGACGTCCGCGTCAACGGCCACCTAATGGGTGAGAAGGTCGACGCGCCGGCCGGCGATTCGGTTGAGGTGAAGATCCGAGTCGCTTGTCCCGCCGAGATCGATCGTGTGGAAGTCTGCCGCAATAACCAATTCATCTACACCAAACAGCCCGACGGCACTGAAGTTGAATTGACCTTCGTCGACCGCAATC
>JABMRP010000076.1 GCA_013202535.1 Planctomycetota bacterium | reverse complement strand
GAAGAAGGTGAGCGACGTGAAGAAGGTGAGCGACGTGAAGAAGGTGAGCGACGTGAAGAAGGCCCGCGGCGCGAAGAAGGTGAGCGGCGCGAAGAGGGTGAGCGGCGCGAAGAGGGTGAGCGGCGTGAACGTGCCGATGGCGAGCAGCAAGAACGCGAGGAGATCGCACGCCACGTGGAAGAATTGATGCTGCACCGGGCCCAACTGCTGGAGAAAGCCGGCCAATTGCAACGCCGGAAGGAAGAGCTTCGCGACGGCCAGGACGAGGCCGCCCGGGAAATCAACGGCGCACTTGAGCAGATCGAGAAAGAAGTCCACGGCATCAACGAGCGACTCGGGCAGATTCACCGCCGACTCGAAGGCGAACAGCCCAAACGTGAGCAGCCCAATCAAGAGCGCCCCGACCTTGAACGATTGGAGAATCGGCTGCGCGAGTTGCGCCAGGCGATCGGGCAAGCGGTCGAGGCTGGCCAAGGTGAAAAGGCCGAGCAACTGGAACGCCAGGCTCGCGAGGTCATGCAGGCGCTCGGGCACGGCGAGCGGGAAGGGCGAGAAGAACGCCCCCGGGTCAACGAAGAGATGGAGGCCCGAATCCGTCACATGCGGGCAGCGGCCGAAAACCTGCGAGCGGCCGGCCTGCAAGACGCGGCCGAGAGTATCATGCAGCAAGCCGAACGAATGATGCACGGTGGCGCCGACCAACCGCGCCGCGATCAACCCCGTCCCGACCAACCGCGCCGCGATCAACCGCGACCGGACGGACCGCCGCAACTGGAACGCGTGCTCCAGCAGATGCAGGAGCAAATGGGGCAGATGCAGCGCCAGATGAA
This sequence comes from Planctomycetota bacterium, assembly GCA_013202535.1. Taxonomy (GTDB): domain Bacteria; phylum Planctomycetota; class Planctomycetia; order Pirellulales; family Thermoguttaceae; genus JABMRP01. Next base: position 22,926 of record JABMRP010000076.1, on the reverse strand, counting down.
CGAAATGCGCGAGCAGATCCAGCAACTCAGCAAGCGCGAGCGGTAACGCAACCATCGCCGGGCACAGGCCCCCCCCTCTCCCTTTGGGAGAGGGGGCCTTTTACCCTTGTCTCAGATCTGCGAGGCCGGCAGCGGTCGCAGAATCAGGTTGGTGATGTTCGAGACCGTGTTCTTGTACTTCTCGACCTTCTTCAAGGCGGCCCACTCGGGCGATTCGAGGAACGCCTTCCAGCCGGCCTCCTGCGCGGCGGCATTCTCGAAGCTGAGCATGTAGGTCAGGTTGGGGAACTTATCGCCCACCAGCGTCTCGCCGAAGAAGACCGGCGGCATGCCCGTCTTGCGGAACAGCGCGATTTCACCGCCCGCGTTGAACATATCGACTTTGGCCTTGGCCTTCTTCGCATTGTGGCTCTCGTAGATGCGCAGTTGCAACACGCGCGACTCGCTCTTCGTGGGCACCTCCACCTTGGGACACCCGTCGAAGGCCAGCGAGAGCGAGCTTTCGATTCGCACAAACGCCGGGTCGCTCTTCGGGACGTCGAGCACCGCCGCGCCCGCCTTGAGATACTCCTGGTCGTCCAACAGCCGGGCGGTCGAGGTGACGACCGATTCGAGGTTCTTATGCGGCAGCAACACGAACAAGGTGGGGTCGTCGCCCTCGGCCATACCGAACACGCCGACCGGGCCGATGCCGATGCGGTTCAGCGCCGGGACGGCCGCTTCGGCGAGGAATTCGGCAAACGCCTTGGCCTTGTCGCCGGCTTCCAGGTGATATGTTCGCAGCTCGTAAAATTCCTTGTCGGCCACTTTTTCGGCGTCCTTGGCCAGGGCCATCGAACCGAGCGGGGCCATGCCGGCAATACAGGAAGCGGCTAGAAAGTCACGTCGTTTCATGGTGAGGTTCTCCTTGGGATGGGGTGTTTGTCAATTCGTTTCCACGCCGCACTGGGCGCGGTGCTTAGCCAAGTTGCCTGCTCACCGGCGCCAATGCCGGGTAAATCTGTCGGTAAATCTCGAAACCCTTGGCATACTGAGCCGCCGCCTCGGGGTCGGGGTGATAGGTCTTGCCGGGCTTGTACACGTGCTCGAAGGCGTCTTGCTCGTCGCGGAAGACTCCCATGCCGATGCCGGCCAAAATGGCGGCGCCCAGCGGCGTGGCCTCCTCGACCTCGGGCACTTCGATCGGACGGCCCACGACGTCGGCCTTGTTCTGCATCCAAAACGTATTGCGCGTCGCACCGCCCACGGCAATGAACCGCTCGAGCTTCGTCTCCAGGCATTCCTCCAGCGCGCTGACGATGTCGAGGAACTGATAGTCGAGCCCCTCAATGACCGCTCGGAGCATATCGCCGGAGGTCGCCCGATTGCTCAAACCGACAAACGCGCCCAGGCTGTGCGGATCGACCGTCGGGCAACTCGCGCCGGACATGTGCGGCAGGAACATCACACGGTTCGAGCCCACCGGTGCGGCGGCCGCTTCGGCGATGAGATGATCCCAATCGGAACGGCCGTCGGCCTTGGCCTTCTCGGCCGCCTCGAACCCGTACAACTTACGATACCATTCGAGCATGTCGGCCGCCACGTTGCCGCCCCAGGCAGTGTACTTATCGCGAGCGACGTGCGCCTGTACGGTCACGCCCTTTTTGCGCAGCTCCTGTTTGAGCACCGGCTGCTCGGTGCTGGTCAGTACGCTTTCCCAGGTGCCCGTCACGTCGAGCACCACGCCCGGCTGAAAGACCCCGACCGGCAGCGCGCCGCAGATATGATCGTGACCACCGAGCACAACGACCGTCCCTTCGGCCAAGCCGGTGGCTCGGGCCGCTGCGGCGGTGATCTCGCCGATCGGCGTGCCGCTGGGCAACGCCTCGCAGAGCAGGTCGCGGCGGATGCCCGAGGCGGTAAGCAGTTCGTCCGACCAATCGCGGGCGGTCTGATCGAAGAGCATCGTGCAGGAGGCCATGCTGTAGTCGGTCACGCGACGGCCGGTGAGCATGAAGTTGAGGAAGTCCTCGATCAGCAGCCATTTATCGGTTCGCCCCAGGATCTCCGGCTCGTGCTCGGCCATCCAGAGAAGACGCAACGCCGAGTTGATCGGCCAGACCGGATTGCCGCCGATGGCGAACGTCTTCTCGGCCGTGACGTTTTCCAGCCACCACTGATGCTGCGGCGCGGTCCGCGGATCGTGCCAGGAAATGAACGGGTAGAGCCACTTCCCCGACTCATCGATCGGCACGCCGTCCATGCCCATGCCGGTAACCGCCAGGGCCTTGACCTGCCGCGCGTCGCCCAGCGCCGCGACCGCCTCGCCGATCGCCTCGGCCATGCCGCCCCAGATTTGCTCGGGCTGCCAGACGGTCCACTCGGGATGGTCGCAGTCGGGATGGAACTGCTCGGTCGGCCGGCTCCCCTTGGCCACGGCATTTCCGTCGGTATCGTAAATCACGGCCTTGAGACTCGTGGAGCCCAAGTCGACGCCCATCAGATAATCCATCGGTATACCTCGATCAGCATGACACGGGAACAGATACGTTGCACCATCTTATCGGATCGAGCGACCAACTCCAAGCCGGGCGGCAAAAGTGCCGTAGGGTGGGACAAGCGAAGCGCCGGCCCACCATGGCCGCTCCAGCGGTATCGCGCTACTCGGGATCATCCCGGCCTGGTGCAAGCTTTGACGACGGTAGCACAATGGTCCCCGCGTTCATGGTGGGCCGGCGCTGCGCTTGTCCCACCCTACATCGACATCAAATACCCGATCAGATCGGCCATGTCGCGTTTGGGAAGTTTTTCTTCCAGTCCCTCGGGCATGATTGAGAGGCTCGTGCTTTGGAGTTCGTCGATATTGCCTCGCAGGATCGTGTCGCTTTCGCCCTCGGCCCGCCGCAGCGTGATGCTGGTGGCCGTTTCGGCGGCGATCATGCCGGTAAGCGAACGGCCGTCGTCGGTCACGGCCACGTAGTTGAGATAGGTCGGGTTCACTTCGCGGTTCGGATCGAGAATCTGCACGAGAATCCCCTCCCGGCCGCGGCTTTGCACGGTGGCCAGCGGCAGCCCCAAGTCGTAACCTTCGCCTTCGAGCCGATGGCAGGTGGCACACTCCCGTTTGAAAACCGCTTTCCCCCGGGTCGGTTCCGCCTGCATCTCCAGCACGTCGCGATAGCCGGCCACCACCTCTTCGCGTCGCGCCAACTTGGCAGTGCCGAGAAGCCGCGTCGCCCGATCGCGGATCTCGGCGTCGGGATGGTTCAAGAGGAACCGGATTCGGGCCGGGTCCAACTGGCTGGGGCTGATCGACTCGTCTTCCACGGCCGACAGCAAGACGGTCAGCCGCTGGCGCCGGGCGAAGAGCGCTTCGGCCGCTTCGCCGCGCACCTGGGGGCTGAATCCGGCCCAGGCATCGACGATCATCGCGGCAACCCGCGGGTCGCGGAATCGGCCCAGCGCGCGAAGCGAGGCCGTCTGTACGGCGGCCGCTTGCCGGCTTTGGAACAACTCGGGCAATACGCCGACCACGTCCTCGAAGGAGGCCAACGCCAGTGAGCCGATCGCCTCGGTACGCGTTTCGATCGGCTGCTTCGTATCGACGGCCGTCGACTTGGCCCGGGCGACCATCTCGGCCAGCAACTCGCGCGCGCTACCGGTGGCGAGGCGTTCTCGCAATGGACTGTTCGACTTGGTCAACCCGCGATTCAGCCCGGCGACCACGGCCTCGGCCAGCGGCTTTTCATCTTCGGCGAAGGTCTCCAAGGTTTTGAACACCTCGGCCACCTGATCGGCCTGATCCTGGAGACCGGCCTGTTCGGCCATCTGAGCCAGAAACGTCCGGCCGTTGGTTGTCGCCCGCCATGTCCGGTCCGTGGCCAGCTCGGCAAACAACTCGCCGGCCCGACCGTAACAGGAACTCAACACGGCCAGACGCACCCAGCGATCACCCACGTCGTGCTTCGCCACGCGGGCCAGTGCGGCGGTCGCCCGGGAGCCGGGGATCTCGCCCAGCGTGAAGGCCGCCTGATATCGCACCCGAGGATCGTCGTCGTCGGCCATCGCGTACAACCGCTCGCGCACCGCCGGCGCATCGATCAACACGTGCTCGGCCAGTCGCACGGCATGTTCCCGAACGCACGGATGCGGATCGTTCAATCGCCCCAACACGACCTCCGCCGGGAGAGCATTCTGGCCGGCCAGCGCGTGCATCGCATGCATGCGTCCCAAGGGCGACTCCGACTCGGCGGCCAGTGCGACCAGCGGATCGACCGCCGCCGGGTCTTGCTTCTGGTAGAGCAGCCGCGCGGCCGTTTGCCGATGCCAGCCGTTGGCGTGCTTTAGTAGAGCGACCAGTTGGCCGGTCGACATCCGCCCCAAACGCACCGGCGGCCGCGGTTGAAATTCATCAGGTACGATACGATAGATGCGTCCGCGATCGTTCCCGGCGGTGAGGCTCATGTGCTTCTTGACCGAAGGCGGTACGGCGTCGGGATGTTCGAAGATCTCGCGGTACATGTCGGCCAGATAGAGCGTGCCGTCCGGGGCATTGGCGAATTGGATCGGCCGGAACCAGACTTCATCGGAGGTCCAGAACTCGTGGCCCGGCTCGGTCCGATAAGCCGAGAAGCCGACGCCCCGCGGTTCGAGCTTCATGCGATGGACCAGATTGCCCGCCCCTTCGCATACGAGCGCATCGCCGCGAAAAGCCTCGGGCCAGGCGTCGCCGGTGTAGATGGTCAACCCACAGGCGGCCGTGAAATAGCCGCCCGGTTTGCCGCCCCCTTCGACCGGTCCGGAGAAGACGCCGCCGATTCGCATCTCGGTGCGGACCACTCGCCACGGCTCCGGCGGAGCGGTCGGATAGACGACCATGCCGTGCGTCCAGATGCGCTCGCGCGGCGCGGGCGCGGCCAGCATCGGGTTTCGGGCCAGGTAACGGTCGTCGTACATGACCATCTCGATCGGCGCGCTGTTGGACGACTCGAACTTCCGCCCCCAGGCATCGAAGGTCATGCCGTGTTGCGACCCGCCGCTCTCCAGCCGCATCTCACCGGAGCGCGGGTCGATGCTGAAATCGCGCCCCCGCGCCTGCACCGGCGCGACCTTCTTCGCCGGGTCGTCGACGCCCGCATTCCATTGCACGGGCACGAGCAGCCCGCCGGCCGTGCTGGTCATCCCATGAATCCGACTGTCCAACCCCCATCGCAGGCTGTTGGGCAGGGCGTTGGGATTGCTCAGTTCAAACCCGGTGACCACCACCTCGCGCACATCGGCCCGACCGTCCCCGTCGGTATCCTTGCAATAGAGCAAATCCGGCGCCGCGGCAATGAACACACCCCCATCGAAACAGAGCACGCCCGTCGGCCAAACCAACCGATCGACCAACACGGTCCCGCGATCAAACGTGCCGTCCCCATCCGTATCCTCCAACACCGAAACCCGCCCGCCCGGCGAACCATATTTCGACGTATTCCCCTCGGCATACGGAATCATCTCCGCCACAACCATCCGCCCATCTTCATCAAACGCCACATCCACCGCATCGGCCACCAACGGCTCCGCCGCCGCCAGTTCGACCCGAAACCCGGCCACAACATGCATCCCGGCCAGCGAGTCGGCCGGTTCGCGCGGCGGAATTCTCGGAAGTCGAGCCTTGTAGTCGACGTTCGGATCGACCTTTTCGACGTACCCGCCTTGGCGGATCTCGCGGGGGCCGGGTTTTGCGGGCTCTTCGGCAAGGGCGAGCGAACCGAGAAGCAGGGCGGTTGCCACGGTGGGCAGCAGAAAGAAGATGGGTTGTTTGTTCATCGGCGCTTATCCCCACCGGCGGTTAAGTGGTTTGATAACTACTTCGACTGTTCCAGCCAACACCCCGCCCGGCCCTCTCCGCCGGTGGCGTCGAGTTGGTCGCCGTTCCTCTCTGGAATAGCGTCCGTTGGGGCGTGGAGGTCATATTCCATTTGTCAGGAGCGCGATTTCATCGGACGTGAGGTTATAGAGCCGGTAAATGAGTGAGTTGATCTCGTGTTCGGCGGCGGCAATGTCGACATCAAGGCTCAGGACCTGTGCGTCCATGTTGATGATCGTGTCTCGTAAACCGGCATCCTGCGTAATGCGAAGTTTCAGAAGCTTAGCGATGAGTTTTTCGGCGGTAAACTTGCAGGTGACGTTGACGCCGCGAAGAATCTGTCGCCAGAGGGCGGCAAGGTATTTGGCTTCCGCGGGATCGAGCCCGTATTTTGTCACTAGCGGCGAGCCCCCACAGACAAGGCTCAGGGCATCGCCTTCGGCTTGAATCTGTAACTCGATGAATGGGCGAAGGTGGGCGTCAATTTGTTCGTAGTACGTTTCGAGTCGCTGCGAGATCTTGATTTTGACCCATGCGGTACGTTCCCGGGCCGTCAATTCTTTGGGCGCCAACGGCTTGACTTGGTTCGGCGCGACGTCTGCCCACAACCACTCGGCCTTCCGCGGGTCGTTCACGCATTGCGGCGAATCAATGCGCTGCTGCAGCTTCGCGATGTTGTCGCGCCGCTCCGTGTGAAGTGTCTGCAACCGCTCGGCGAGCTTGCCGACTTGTTTCTTGCGTGCAGCGGTTGCTTTTGGAACGGGAATGGGTGCGATGAACTGTTTGTTGGCGGAGAAATACTCTCCGCGGAATGGCTTGGAGATGCATTTGAAAACGAAGTTCGCGACTGGTGAGTTGATGATTCCGGTCAGGAAAAAGAGATCACCGACGTCATGCGGAATCACGCCGCCAACATCGACATTGTCCAAGCAGAATTCTCCTTCCGAATCATTGATGCAATGCAGCTTGGCTACCAGACGCGGAACGATGAGTTTCGCGTGCTCCTGTTTGTCAATGTTCTGGTTCCGACCAAAACGATACCACTGGTCATCGTCAAACGGCCCCGTTCGCTTTTCTCTCTCTTGCCGCCTCTTGTCGTACTTCTCACGAGATCGGAGTAGGGTTCCGTACGTCTTCAGATATTTCCATGCGTTCGGGAAACGGTTGGTCATCTCCTGCTCGGTCCACAACCGCGGAGAATCGCTCGAAAGATCATAAGGAAAAAGAAGATAAGTATCGGTGTCGGGGACCTGGTAACGCTTTGCCTCTGGACCGGAGACGAGTGGCCGCATGATCGCGTCTTCGATCGAATGGGCAATACCGTCCGCCTTGCTGCCTTTTTGTCGGTATTGGCCTGAACCGATCTTCTGCAAATGGTAGATGAGATCAGCGCTCGTTTGGATTCCTACAATGATCTTGTCGGCGACTTGCTCAAGCGTTTGGCAACGTCTTCGCAATTTCTCAAAGAGCTTGCGCTCTTTCTCGTACAACAGAATCCAAGAATCGTCGCGGCTGAGTTGGCGCGTAGCGATTTCACCAGCGGGTTGGTCCCAATTGATCGGAGCGATGTCGCCATCGGGTGCGAGATGAAACCGCACGTTTGCGCACTCGCTCCCCGAATAGAACTGAAGCGCCGTGTAGGTCGTCGCTTCTTCAAACACTTGAAAGCTCTTGAAGTCAATCCAGCGATCAAGTGACTTGCCCTGCAATACTTCGCGGCGTAATCCGAGGCCATATTCGTTCTTCAGCCATAAACTCGGTGCGATGTATCCCATGCGACCGCGCGAATCCAGCAGCGAGACGCCTTTCTCGATGAACGGCAGATAGAGATCGAAGTTGCCGGTCTGGGTCGATGCGTACAACGGCGTTCCATCGGGCTTGCGGCGCTCGATGTAATAGTCGCTTTCGTCCGGCTTGACCTTGCGGAAATGTTGCAGCTTGACATAGGGCGGGTTGCCGATGACGCAATCGAAGCCACGGTCTTCTTCCGGCACGTCCTGGCCGAGGACTTCAGGAAAGTTCTCTTTCCAATCGAAGACGTTGACCTTTTCCTGTTTGTTCTTGTCGATCCCTTCAAATAGCGTGCGGTGTTTGGTCTGATAAAACTGGCGGAAGTCGTGACCGACCAGCGAATTCCCGCAGCGAATGTGTTTGTCAAGCGTTGTCAGCGGTTTGCCTGGCGAAGCGGTGTTTAGCCACAAGGCAAGTTGCGTGATTTCGACCGATTCGGGATTGATGTCCACGCCGTAAAGGTTCTTGCCGAGAATGCTGCGAATGTTCGTGTCTTGATCGAACAGCAACTGCTCGCCCGTGAGTCTCGCGCGTTCGGCCGCTAGGTCGCGGTGGTGTTGATGCAAGAACTGCAGGGCTTGAATGAGGAACGCGCCGCTGCCGCAGGCCGGATCGACAATCGTGATCGCGTCAAGGAAGTGGCCATAGCGGTCCAGCCGTTCGATATGCTGCGTGGCGGCATTTGTCTTCGGCTTCTTCTTCGTACGGCGATATTGTCGAAGTTCCTCTGGAGATATTTCGGCGCCCAGAACTAACCGGAGCCGTTCGCGCTCGTCAGCCAGCCGCGCGCCGACAACTTCCCGTACGATGTAACCGGTGACCCATTCGGGCGTGTAGTAGACGCCGTCCCGTTTGCGTTTGGATAACTTGGCAATCGTCGGCACGCCTTCCGCTTCGGCATGCATATACTCAAGGTCGGTGATGGATTGCTCGAAGATGCGGCCCAGCGCATAAAGCGTGATCGTTCGGTTGGGGGTCGAGCCATGCGATCCGAAGTTGTAGGTACCCGACAAGTAGAGCAACGTGTTTTTGAACTCGGCGAGCTTCTCCTCGCTTTCGCCTTGCCCTTTCGCACAGAAGACGCGGTTGGGAATTCGCAGTTCTTCCAGATCCTTCAAACCCTCGAACAGGCCGCCGTTGAAGCGATTGATGAGATGATCCGGCGGAAACGACCCGCCGTCGCGCATGGCTTGAAACAGTTGTTTCACCAACGACCAGATGTTATTGAAGCCGGATGAGTACGTCGGTGATTGACTCTCGCGAATCAAAATGTCGCGGAGCAGGTCCGTGGGGAAGCTCAGTGCCTTGCCCATGTCTTCGCAGAAGAGCAGGAAAATGCAGCGATCAAGGAATCGTTGCGTCATCTGGACGAGTTCGCCCCGCGTGCCTTTGAAGTTTGGGTTTTCCGAGAGAATCGCTTCGTAGACGTGCTGTCGGTAGGTTTGATATTCGCGATAAAAGTTCTTTTCGAGGCTCTTTTCGTGGGTCCATTGTTGCTCAAGTAGTTTCTCTAACGAACTGCGGCCAAAGGGCGCGAGCAGACTATCGCGTGCGAAAAGCCTGCAAAACAGAAACCTTTGGCGCGCGGCGGCCGGTGTGTCGTCAATCAGCGAGATGCCGGGGTCTTCACGTTCAATCACAAAACGAACACATTGAGAGATGCCCGCCTTGCGAAAGTACAACCGAAATTCATTCATGTCAGTGACGATGCCCCATGTCGGGAACAGCGTCGAGTTGACTTCGGTCTTGTCGAACGTATGCTTGAGGTAGTCAAGGCATTGCTGTACTGGCGAGCGGTCGTTGTCCTTACGATTCTGCGGCGCGTCCAGACCTGACTTGATATCCTTGAATTCACATAAGACCTGTGGCACGTCCGGCACATCGTCGTGGTCGAAATAGGCGAGCGCCAAATCGGCTCTACCGGTGCCGCCGGTTTGTCCCGCGCCGCTGACCGGGTACTGCGGCAGCAAGGTATAGCCGGGTAACGGTCCAGTCGAACCGGTGCCCCAGTACTGCCATAATTGGTGAAAAATCTTCTCCACGAAGAGCCCGTCCAGTTGTGATTCGCTGAGCGACTTGTCGCGACCGGCCCATTGGATTAGACCCTGCCGCACTTCGGAATCGTGGGACGCGAGATACTCATCGAGTTGATCCGCCCAGTGGGAGAATAGGTACTCATCGGTGAACAAAGGAATGTATTGCATCTGCTAACCACTGTTCGTGTCTGAGGCCAAGAATGCACGAGTGACCACCGTAACCGCCATCCTGAGTCGCAACACTACTGTCGCGAGATTGTATTACCCCCTTACCGCCCGTTCGATCTCCTCGATGCTTGGCTCCTTGCCGGGGCGGGTTTTGCGCATGAACTTTAGGACGCGGTTGTGAAGTGCGGCCTGATCTAAAGACTTTAGGCGGTCGCCGAAGAACGTGAGCGTTTCTTGCTGGGCGACGGCGGCGGCGATCGTGGCGCTGACGAAGCCGTTTAGGGAGACGCCTTGCTCTTTGGCCAGTTGCTGAGCTTTCTGTTTCAGATCGTCTCGCAAACGAAGCGATAAGGTTGCCATCGTCTCTCTCCTTACAGTTCATGCCGACAGGCACCGCCTACGAGCACGATATCGTATTGTGCTACGTCTTCGGGCGACTTGCAAGCCCATCGTACACACCTCCCCTCACTCTTCCACCCCCATCAACTCCCGAATCGCCTTTTTCAACACGTGTTCCGACTTACGCCCCGCACGCGAAGCGGTCGGTTCGTAGCCGCCTTCGGGGAAGGAGGACTCGGTGCAGATGTAGCCCGGGGATAGGTCGCCGTAAGCGGCGACGGCGATGAAGGAATCTGGATTCGACTGTTGGGCGTATTTTTGGAAGGCTAACATGCACTCGCCGGGTAGGTGGAGGATTTGGACCGGGCCGATCTTCAGCAGGCTTAGGGAGATGGGCCGCTCGATCCGCTCGCAGAAGGCGACTCGGGTGGCGGCGCGGATTCGGGCGACGGCGGTGGCGGTCGGGTCGGCCATGGTCGTGCGGTTCTCGGCTTCGGTGTAGCCCGGATCGGTGCGCAGCGGTAGGCGAAGGGCGACGGTACGCCATGCGAGCGAGTCGATCGGGACGAATCGAGTCGCCGCGGCGGAGGCTTCCATGCCGGCGTAGAGGCGGTCGGTCAGTTCGTCGCGGGCGCGGCGGGTGCGGTCGTTGTATTTGCCCATGGCGACGTCGCCGGCGCAACCGGTGAAGTAGATCTGGAAGACCTTTTCCTTCTCTTGAAGCCGCTCCCGCGCGAACCCCGGCACGTCGGCACACGCCCGGGGATCGCCGTAGAAGCTTTGGGGGTGCGTGGCGTAGTAGTGCATGCGTACGATCGGGCGATCGCCCCGGGCCAGGGTGACCGTTTTGACAAACGGGTCGATGTCGCCTTCGGTCAGGGCACGCAGGGCGGGATCGGTGCAGGAACTCATCCGCGAGCGGACCTTGCCGCCGGCGATGGGGATACGGCGCGTGGAGGCGACCCGATCGACCTTGGCTTGCCCCGTGCCCACGCGGTCGATCGGTTGGAATTCCTTCAGCGATTGCCGCACCGCCCGGGCCAAGCGGTCGGTCACGTCGTCGAGAAACTCGAAGTCGACGTATCGGGGCGGCTTCTCGGTGCCGTCCAGGAGCTTCTGGGCGTCGCCGTCGGTGTAGGGGGCCGTGTGTTGATGCACGCATTGCACGGCCACGCGGTCGACGTCGGTGCCGGCGGCGTCGGCGATCTTTCGGCGGAACAAGTCGTACGACGAATTGCACAGCCCGCACCAATCGACCGCGCAGATCACGGTTCGCGTCCGCCCGTCGTCCAGCACGATGCCCTTGGCCAGCAGCGGCGTTTCCACGGTCTCGACCGGGGTGACCCAGATCAGCGGATGTCCGCCCGGCGGCGGCGTCACGTCGCAGGAGAAGGTGGCCACGCGCAGCGCGGGGGATTCTGCCGCAGCGATCGGTTGGCTCGTGGCAAAGGCTACCAGGGTAATCACCGACAAGGCAAGTAGGGTTCGGTGGAGCATTGGGCGTTCTCCTCTGCTTCAAAGGCTACATCTCGGCGGAGCGAGATGGCTACTATACGGGCCGGACGACGCGGCCCTGGATGTACATGTCGGGGCCGATCTGCTGAATCTTGGGGGCGTCGAGGGTTAGCGACTGGGCGATCGTCTCCAGCCCGACACCGGCAACGGGCGTGGTCGCCTCGGCACCGCCGACGAGTTTCGGGGCGATGAAAACGTGGACCTCGTCGATCTGGCCGCCGTCCAACAGCGACCCCACAAGCCGTCCGCCCCCTTCGACCAGCACGTTGGTTAGCCGGCGGCGGCCCAGTTCGTCCAACAGGGCGACGAGCCGGTCCGCGTGGCTCTCGCCGGGGCAAACGAACACCTCGCACCCGGCGTCGGTCAAGCGGCGTCGATGGGTCTCGGGCGCTTCGGCGCCGGCGGCCACCAGCACGGGAACTTCTCCGGCGGTGCGCACCAGTTGGCTTTGCGGATCGAGCGCCGCGCGGGTGTCGACAACCACGCGCAGCGGCGTGCGTGGCCCGGGTGGCCGGACGGTGAGGCTGGGGTCGTCGCACCGGGCCGTCTCGCGTCCGACGACAATCGCATCGACCCGGCCTCGCAGAACGTGGACGACTTCTCGCGACTTGCCGCCGGAGATCCACTGGCTGGAGCCGGTTCGCGAGGCTGTTTTTCCGTCGAGTGTCATGGCCCATTTGGCGATGACCCAGGGCCGGCCCGTTTCGAGCAGTTTGAGATACGGCCCGTTGAGCCGTCGGGCTTCGTCCTGCAGCACGCCGACGTCGGTTTCGATTCCCGCCGCTTCCAGCTCGGCCAGTCCGCCGCCGTCGACCTGGGGAAACGGATCGCGCTGGGCGACGACCACCCGCCGAATCCCGGCGGCGATGACCGCCCGACTGCAAGGCGGGGTCTTGCCCTGATGGCAGCACGGTTCGAGGGTAACGTACATGGTGGCCCCGGCGGCGCGGGCACCCGTGTCGCTGGCCCCGGCGATTTGCAGGGCCTCGATTTCGGCGTGGGGTCCGCCGAACTTCCGGTGCCATCCCTGGCCGATGATCTCGGCCCCCTGGGCGATGACGCAGCCGACCATCGGGTTGGGTTCGACGTGGCCGCGTCCCCGTTCGGCCAGTTCGAGGGCCCGTCGCATGTGCCAGACGTCGAGATTGGACGGTTCCATGGTCTTCTCTGGCGGCTTTCTCTGAGGCTATCTCTGGCAGACGTTCAATCGGGCGTCCAGATGCCGCCTTCGGAGTCGGCGGGCCGGTCGCCGTCGGGGGTCCACAGTTTGCCCGATTCGCCGCCGCCGCCGGGAAGAATCAGGCCGCCGTCGTCTTCCGGCGCTGGCTGAAAGGACGCTGCCGGCGTGCCGTCGGGTCGGATCACTCCCATTTCCATCAGCAGACCCATCAGCCCCCGCATGACCTCCTGGTCGCTTCCGTGGGCGGTCTGGATGTGTTCGATCAGGCGGCCTGCCCCCTCGCCGTCGCGCAATTGAAACCGCTGGAGGAGTTCCTGGAGATCCCAGGGGCCGCACGGCTGGCCCGTGGCCGCGGTCGCCTTGCGTCCCTGGTCGAGGTATTCGAGGGCCTGGGCCCCGTTTTCCGCGGCGCGCGACAGCAACAGGAACAGTCCCGGGCGGTGCGGCGAATCCTCAAGACTCGGCCGGCGGATAATCTCCTCGCCGAAGATGCGCATGGCCCCGGTGACCTGAAGCGCGGCGGCGCGGCCGAATCCGGCCATCAGTAGGTTGTCGTCGAGCTTCTCCACGGCGACGCGATCCAGTCGCACGGCCGGAAGCTGCTGGAGAGGCATTTCGGCGGGATCGATCGGGCCCAACTCGGGCAATCCGAGCTTGGCCCGCAACTGATTGAAATCGAACGTCTGCCCGGTTTGCTCGACAAACGACTCGAGCACGAAGATCGCTGCCTGGAGCCGAAGATGGCAGGAGGAATCGCCGGCCGCTTCACCCGGCGAACGGCCCTCGAACAATCCCAACGGCAACGCGGGCCAGCGCTGGAGAAGGGCCTCTTGGAGATGTTCGTCCAGCAAGCGTTCGACATTCTCGGGTGTCGAACCTTCGGGCAGCCACCAGTTTCGTTCCAGCAGCTCCCGGCTAGCGGAGACCCGGCCGACGACCTCTTCTTTCTCCACCTCTCCCAGCGCGTCACCGGCCAGTTCGGCCAGCGCGGCCTTGGTTGCCGGGAGATCGTCGGCGGCCACGCCAAAGACTTCCAGGCGAGCCGGCCGATCGGTCTCTTTGCCGAACAGGAACATCTGCGCGGTGATCTCGGGAATCGCCTCCAGGGCCACCCGATCGCCCAATTTGTCGATCACCCGGTCCAACAGCAGAAAACCGGATCTCGGGGGCGGTCCTTCGCTGCCTGCGTGAGCTTGGGGATCGATGGGAGTCGAGTGGGTGCGGTCGGAGCTAGCCAGTTTTTCGTGCAGTGAATCCGCGTCGGAAACGGTCAGGGCCAGGGTGCATACGTCGCCGAAATCGCCCAGCGAATCTTCTTCCAACAGCATGGCCATGGCCGTGGCCTCGACGGCATCTTCGCCCTTGCCTTCCAGCGAGGCGAACTTCCTCCAGGCCTCAATGGCTTCCGCCGTGTCGCCCAACCATCCGCGCAGTACGGCCAGATTGTGCCAGACGGCCGGCGCGTCTCCCGCTTGCTCGGTCAGGGCGGTAAGTCGCTGGGCCGCCGTCAGCCATGCTCCCATAGCCAGCGGCGCCATGGCCTCGTCGAACTCCGCCTTCCAGGGGGCATCCTGAGGACACTCCCGCATCGGGGAATCCTCTTTCAGCAGCAGCGGGACGGCGGGGGAGCGGTTGAGTGAAAGCAGTCTTTGCAGGGCCTGGTCGTCGCTGGGATTGATAGCCCGCTGCAATTGCAGCAGAGCCCGCCCGGCCACCATCTCGCCGTCCGCCACCAAGGCCTCGGCCGCAACGTCCATGGCCATATAGACCCGGCCCATGAATTCCTTGTCCGAAGCGGCAATCGCCCGATGGACCAGTGCGGCGGCTTCCCGCGGCTTCTTCTCGACCATCGCCTGCAAAGCCGATTCGGCCAGGGCCACCGGATTGTCCGGGTGTTTGCTCAGAAACGTTGCTGTCGTGGTGCGGAAGTCGTCTTCTCGGCCCGACAGTCGTAGCAGCATGCAGCACGTGCCCAGCAGACACGCCCGATCCGGGTGCTTCTGCAACAAACCCTCGACGTGCCGCAGGCAGGCCGCGTGCTGCTGGCCCTCGAGCATTCGCTCGATTTCTTGCAGTTCGGTCAGAAAGTCGGGACAACAAAACTTGATCTTCTTGCTCGTGCCACCCGGGCAGTAGGAGTAGGCGTCAATCGGCATCGGCTCTCGCTTGCTTCTCTGGGGGGATGGAACGGGCACACACCACGATGCCCGGAAGATGGGGCGACCCGTCATCCTAACACACCGGGCGCCGAATGACGACCCGCCGCCGACCGACGGATCGCCTGCGTTGCGCCTCCCGCACGCCGTTGCTCAGCGGCAGCCTTGAGCCCGCCGACCGGGTAAGAGAGACACTGTGGGCTCTCGCATTCCGGCGAGATGGGCTTCCGGGGGGCGAGACGTGGGTAGGCGACGCAGACATCAGCTCTAGGGAGGGGGTTACTCGCCGGAGACATGTTATTCTGGGAAAGATACGGGTGACTGGAAAAGATACGATGGGATAACCAACTTTTCCGATAACGCAAATCGAGGCTACTTTTCTGAATTTGCCGGTTATTCCTGTTCTGTGGCCGCCCGTTGGCCGATTTACCCGTTTGTGGACATCTACCATTTGCTGGATGCTCCGCACCCAAGATTCCCCCGCTGGCGATCAAGGAGGAAGAACTTGTGAGAATCACAAGACAACATGTGCTGCTAGGTCTGACAATCGCGTGGTTCAGCACGACCGGTATGGCTGTGGCCCAGGGTCCCCCATCGGCCCCGTTGCCCTACGTGACTGGCCCCTCGTATGCGGGGTTTAATGCTTCCGGAGGTAGTGTCGTTCAACCCGCGTCGTTTCAGGGGATGGCTGACACACCGGCCTCGTGGCTCACGGGGCAAGGAGTCGTGTCGACCGCTCAAGCGCCGTCCGGTCAATTGTCGTCCGGTCAGACACCGGTTGGCGAATTGGGCTGTACGACTTGCGGAGGCGGTTACTGCCGCCCGATCACCTGGTTCGCCGAATTCGGTGTTCGCGTGTTGACGAGGAATCGGGTGCGACAAACCACCTTGTCGGTCGATTCGGCCAGCAGCGGCAGGATGACGACCAAGTCGGTCAGCTTCGACATTGCGGCCGGGTTCAGCGCCACCCTCGCCACCCATCTGGGTCGGGATGCCCAGAACCGGGACCAGTATTTTGAGTTCGTCTATTGGGGAATGAACCAGTGGGCCGAATCGGAACAAGTCGCCGGCATTCCGGTGCAGTATTCCGCCGCTCCGTTCTTCGTGGCGGGAAGCCTCTTCAGTCGGTTCGATCCGGCCGTTGGCGGCTTCAACCGGGCCGATAGCCATTACCAGTACCAAGAGTCGAGCATTAACAATTTCGAGTTCAACTTCCGTCTTCGGCCTCGCCCCCGTGCCGACCGGATGGTCCTGCACAAGAGCGGCCATTGGCGCCGCCAATGCCAACCCGGCCAGTACTGGTCGTATCTGGCAGGCTTCCGCGGAATGACCCTGGACGAGCGATTCAACTTTGTCGGCCGGTCAACGCTGTACGACGGGGTCAACACCACGAACGCCCGGGGCGACTACGTCGTGAAAACATCCAACGATTTGCTCGGATTTCAACTCGGTATCGAGATGATGAATCGCGACTGCCTCTTTTCCTGGGGGATCCGAGCCAAAGGTGGTCCGTTCCTCGACTTCGCCCTGGCCGATAGCCGCATTACCACCAGCGGAACCGCCAACGATCCGTTCGCCGCCGGCGACCTGGACATCCATCGGCGGGTCAGCAAGACGGTTGTGGCAGCGGTCGGTGAAGTGGGAATCGCGGCCGAGTACAAGTTCCGCAGCAACATGATGGTCCAGTTCTCGTACGATTTCATGTGGATGACCGGCATTTCCTTGGCTCCCGAGCAACTCAACTACCGCCTCAACGCTCCTTCGAGAATAAACGACAACGGCACCCTCCACATGCACGGCCTCTCGGCCGGTTTGATCTGGGATTTCTGACACGGGCAGGAGCTGCGCGACGACCACTGAGCGACGAACTGCGCAACGAACTGCGCGACGAACTGCGCGACGAACTGCGCGACGAGGCACTCGTACATTCTCTTTCCACGTTGATCGCTTCGCCGTGGTCGCCCCGACGCGGTCGGGGAATTCCATCCGGTGGACCAACGCCGGCATGTTGCGGCCCTTCGCTGTAGCGGCTCTTGCGGGGGGGTTAGCGAGACTTTTCTGTTATTTCCCCAAGCGGAGAATTCTACAGCGAGCCGGTTGGGTAGGCGTGGCAATCGGGGAAATAGAACTCTGGGGAACACAGGGGCTATAAGCGGCTTAAATGGCACAAAGTAGCTTGGGTAGCCATGGACGAGTCGCCCATACCCGTGTAATGTTGATAGATGACAAAACTCGATCTATCTAATGACCGCCTGCCCTTTGGCCCGAACTGCAACCGGTTCCCGCCGCTAGCTGACTCCCGACGATGACCAACGCCGGGGGGGCCGTCACTTCGGAGCGATCGGTCACATTGGCCTCGTCCACCCGGCTTCTGGCACGTCGACTCGCGCATGAACGAAACGTTTTTTGGCCGCCATAGTCTCCGCATCCTCGTCGGATTGGCAATTCTGTTGCCGTTTGTTTGGATGGGAACGCGGCGTGCCCTGGAAAGTAACCACAACGAGGTCGCGGACTGGCTGCCCGCGCACAACGCGGCGACCCAGGAGCACGCCTGGTTCAAGGAGCACTTCCCCCACGAGAAGTTCGTGCTGGTCAGTTGGGAAGGCTGCACGTTGGGTGATCCCCGGCTGGATCTGCTGGGTAAGAAGCTGGTCGAACTGAAGGACGGCCAGGACCACTTGTTCCATAAGTACGAAACCGGCGCGACGCTCCTCACCCGGCTTCTTTGCAGCGAGCATAAAGACCTCTCCGAAGAAACGGTCCGGCATCTGCTGCGCCTTTTCGACGACGTCGTCGAGTTGGCCCGGCTCTACGGAAAGGAAGACTCCGGGGATATCTCCGAGGAAGGTGTGCGCCGCTGGCTCGATACGGCGCTGGCCGAAGCGCCCGATCTTCAGCGGCGTCTGGAAGTCGAGCCGTCCGCGGACGGTGACCGGCCACTACGCCGACAGTTGGCCGCTCTGCACGACCGCTTTGGGCAACTGCACGAGCAACTGCGCGCCGAGAATGCCGGCCGAGCGGAGGAATCCTCCCAGAAGTCTCTGCGCGAGATGCATCGTTGGGTCGGCGACACGCTGCACGACTCGCAGCAACTTTCAGCGCCGTTGGACGCCCAGACGGAGGCCCAAGTCGCCATGCGGCTTCGCGGCATTTTCCAATCGCTGGCCGTCGTCTGCGGCAATCTGGAAGATGCGCTGATCGCCCGCGAAGAAACACCCTCGGCGGACGCCGTGCGCGAGGCGTTGGCCGGCGCGATGAAACAGCGCGAGGTGATGATCGCCCGGCTCAAAGGCTCTTTGATCGGCGACGACCACCGTACGTCCTGCCTGATCGTCACGCTGTCCAAGGCGGCCGGCAAGAAGAACCTTCGCCCGACCGTCGAACGCCTCCGTCAGGTGGCCGCGGACGAATGCGCCATCGGGCCCGACAAGATCCGTCTCGGCGGACCGCCGGTCGACAACGTTGCCATCGACGTCGAAGGCGAGCGAACGCTGTTCAAGCTGGCTTGGCTGTCGGGTGTCGTCGGGCTGGGGATCTCGTGGCTCTGCTTTCGGAGTATCCGCCTGACGATCATCGTCTTCTCCTGCGGGATTTTTGCCGCGGGGATCGGACTGGCGCTGGTCTTCTTCACCGGCGACACGGTCGACGCCGTGCTGCTGTCGATGCCTTCGCTGGTCTACGTGCTGGCCCTTTCCGGGGCAATCCACATCGTCAACTACTACCACGAGGCGATCGATCGCTACGGCCTGGAAAGGGCGCCGGGACAAGCGATCAAAGACGGGTGGGTACCCTGTACGCTGGCCGCGCTGACCACGGCGCTGGGGTTGGGGTCGCTCTGCGTCAGCGAGTTGGTACCGATCGAGAAATTCGGCAAGTATTCGGCCTTCGGCGTTGTAGCGACGTTGGGTTTGCTGTTTCTCTTCCTTCCCGCGTGCCTGCAATTGTGGCCCTCCCGGGATCGGGTCCGCAACGCCGACCAGCGGCGAGATAAGCCGGCGGAAACATCGCCGATAACGGATTTCTGGTTACGGCTGGGTGGGTTTGTCGTCCGCCGCAACGGTCTGGTGGCGATCGCCTGCGCGCTGGTCATGGCCTGCTTCGTTTTCGGGCTCGCCACCCGAACGAAAACGACCATCAAGCTGATGAAGCTCTTCTCCTCCGACGCGGAAATCATCCACCACTACACCTGGCTGGAAGACAACCTCGGGCCGCTGGTTCCGCTGGAGGTCGTCGTCAAGGTCGATCCCGACGAGTGTTCGCTGAGTACGGCCGAGCGGGTCGAACTCGTCAAGAGCATCGAAGAGGCCGTCGAGGGACTCGACGACGAAGTCGGCGGCGCCCTGTCCGTCGCCACCTTTGCTCCCGACATGGAACGTCTGGCCGAGAAGAACCGTTTCCGCCCGCGGGGGCTCCTTGGGGCCCTGGCCCGAGCCGGCGGCCTCAACGAGCAGACTCCCGACATGGTCCTTCGGCGGCGGTTGCACGACGAACTGCCCGACTATCTGACGGTCGACCGGCAGACGGGCGACGAGTTGTGGCGAGTCAGCGTTCGCGTTCGCGCGCTCTCCGACGTCGACTACGGTCAGTACATCCACGTCATCGAGTCGACGGTCAACGGGGTCCTGCTCGACCGCGACGGCAATCCCCGCTTCGCCGGCGTCGAGGCGAAATGCACCGGGTTGGTCCCCTTGGTCTACAAGTCGCAAACCAAACTGATGGAAGGGCTGGTCAACAGCCTGGCCCTGGCCTTCGTGCTGATCGCCGTGGTGATGATGCTCGTCTTGCGGAGCCCCTTGGCCGGCGGCATGGCGATGATCCCCAACATGTTTCCCGTGGTCATCATCTTCGGCGGCATGGCCTGGCTGGGAATTGCGGTCGACATCGGCGCGATGATGACCGCCAGCGTGGCGCTGGGCGTCGCGGTCGACGACACGATTCACTACCTGACGTGGTTCCGCCGGGGGCTCGATCGCGAAGGCTCGCGCCGCCGGGCCGCCCTGTCGGCCTACGGGCGATGCGCCACGGCGATGACGCAAACCACGCTGATCGGCGGGCTCGGGTTGGCCGTATTCGCGTTCAGTTCGTTCACGCCCACCGAACGATTCGGCGTGTTGATGCTCACGCTCTTGGCGACCGCGCTGGTGGGCGATCTGATCTTCCTGCCGGCCCTTCTCTGCGGTCCGTTGGGACGCTTCTTCGGACGCCGCGGCACGATGGACGGCCGCGGCGAAGACTCGCTCGACGAATCGGCTACGGCCGAGGACAGCCCGATCAAGAAGTTCCCGGTCATTTCCGCGCCCGAGGAGTCCGGCAACGGTGACGGGTCTCCCCAAGAAACCCCTTCCCGCCGCCGACTGCGAAGCGACCGCTCGCATCGCTCCCGAAGATTATCTTAGACCGACCTCGCTGGGTCAGTCGGTTGACTCGCCGCGTGTCTCCACTCTCTCTCCGGGAGAGGAGCCGGACGTGCGGGCCTCGAAAACCCGTTCCTGGCTCCGAGTCCGGAGCCGCGCGCCGCGGGACATTGGCGTCAGGCCTGCATCTTACACTTTTCGAGGATTGCGCATTTCATAGCTTCGTCTTCAGGCTAAAGTGTAAAATGCAAGCCTGCCCCCGATTTCCTGCGATTTCCTGTTCGTTGCTTTTCGCCGCCAGACTTCCCAATAGCCCGGGCCTACTTGCGGGAGGATACCGGGCACGGCTATGCTGGCCAACCGATTGACAGAAAAGGACTTCAAGAGTGTGTCTGCCGCTTTCATGGGAGAATGGACAAATGGTCGCCCGTTCATGCCGGTTCGCCGCCGTGTCGGTTCTGGTGGTTGCCTGGGGCTTGTGTACTGCCGTGCAGGCCGATCCGGATGATCCGGACCGCCGCACCCAACAGATCACCTCTGGCGTGGTGTCACTCTTGGCCAAGGAACACCTATCCCAGCGTCCGCTGGACGACGAGATCTCGATGCGGTGTCTGAGGACGTTTCTCGACCGGCTGGACCCCTGGAAGCTCACCTTCAGCCAGTCGGACGTGGACGGCTTCATGCGGCAGCAGAACAACCTGGACGATCAACTCCGGCAGGGCGACGCCCGGTTTGCCTTCGCTGTCTTCAAGACCCTCGTGAAGCGGATCAAAGGGCAGGCCGGGTTGCGCGACGAGCTTCTTGCCGGTGAGCACGACTTCAGTCTCGACGAGCAGACGGTGGCCGAGCCCGACTCGGCCCGCTACGCCCGAGACGAGTCCCACTGCCGGGAGAAATGGCGGCAACGCGTCAAGTATGACCTGCTCCTGCTGAAGGCCGTGGGGATCGAGCCATCGGAGGCCCTCAAACGGCTTACGGCCCGCTATCGGAGAATCGCCGATGAGGTCCGCCGCACCGATGACGAAGAGTTGCTGGAGATGTACCTGACCTCGCTGGCAGCCGCTTACGATCCGCACAGTGCCTACCTGTCCGAGGAGACGATGTCGCAGTTCCGCACGACCATTACGTTGGACCGGGAGGGCATCGGAGCGGGATTGGCGAACGAAAACGGCTACGCCGTGGTGCGGTGGATAATTCGCGGCGGCGCCGCCGACGAGAACGGGCGGTTGGCGGTGGGGGACAAGATTCTCGGCGTGGGACAAGGCGCCAGCGGTGAGATCGAAGACGTGGGGGGAATGAAGCTCATCCAAGTGGTCGCACTGATTCGCGGCAAACGCGGCACGGCGGTGCGGATGGAGGTAGTCGCCGCCGACGGCCGCCAAGGGAAGACCCTCACTATCATGTGGCGCAGAATCGAATTGAAGCACAAACAGGTCACCGGCAAGATCCACCAAACGGGCCGGAAGCCCGACGGGAAGCCGTGCAAGATCGGCGTGATCGACGTGCCCGACTTCTACATGGACATGAACGGCGCCAGGCAGAAACAGGCGGATTACAAGTGCGCCAGCCGGGACGTGCGAAACATCCTGGAGGACTTCGGCAAGAAAGAAGTGGACGCCGTGGTCCTCGACGTCCGCCACGGCAGCGGCTCGCTGACCGAGCCGATCAAGATCGTCGGGCTGTTCATCGACCGGGGTCCCGTTGTTCAGGCGAAGAGCGCCGATGGCAAGGTGCAATCCTACGGCGACGAGGACCCGGGCACGGCCTGGGACGGCCCGCTGGTGGTGTTGACCGCCAGATCGAATTCCATGTGTAGCGAGATTCTCGCCGGCGCGCTCCAGGATTACCGTCGCGGCCTGGTCGTCGGTGATGGTCCGACCCACGGCAAAGGCACCGTGCAGAGCCTGATGGATCTGGCAGCATACGTGTCACCCGGCCAGCGCCCCCGACCGGGTCTTGGTGCCGTGAAGATCACCTTGCAGCAGCTTTATCGCCCCGGCGGCGACAGTACGCAATATCGCGGTGTGCTACCCGACGTCATCTTGCCCTCGTCGCCCGCCGTGTTTGCCGTTAGGGAAGCGGATCTGGACTACGCGATGCCGTTTGATCGGGTGAAGTCGGCGGAGTTCGAGCGACTGGAGGAGGTGGACGATGAAGTTCGCCGCTTGCTCAAGGAGTCGTTGGCGCGGCGCCGGCGCGAAGCGACGTACCTCCAGGAAGTGCTGGCGATCACGGCGGATTACGTACTGCTGGACCAGTCATCTGCGCTTTCTGAAAACGAGTGCCGGATAGCTCGCGACTGGGCGATGGGCCGAACCAGGCCGCCCCCCCGATAGAGTGTTTCACGCACGGTCCATTGATGACACGTTTCAGAATACGTACGGGAATTTGAGACTGGCGGCTGTGATCCACCGCCAGCGCTACGCCCTGGACCCACGGTTCTCATTCGCTGGGGCAACACCTTAACTCTTGGCTCACTCGCTACGCCTGTGCTTGCCCAGCTACGTCCCGGCTCCGCTTCGGGACTCCGCTCGGACAACGCACCGGCTCCGCT
>JABMRP010000722.1 GCA_013202535.1 Planctomycetota bacterium | reverse complement strand
GGCGTTAAACGATTGTATGGCAATGCGCGCATGTTAGGGGGTATCTGCCTGAACGGTGACCGGTCCCAATAGTCCGGAGGGCAGAAGAGCGCTCCCCGCGTTGTATGGGTTCGAGGTCGTCCGGGTGAGGCGCTCCTCTTCCGGTTTCAAGGCGTCGCCGATCAGCCGGTTGGGCCACAGGTTGGCCACCTCGATTTCGAGGTGATTCGCTCCGGCCTGCAAGGCGTGTGTGATATCAACCCGCCACGGGGCACACCAGACCACGCCGAGGTCCTTTCCATTGAGCCTAACCCGGGCCATTTCGTGAACCGTTCCCAGGTCGAGATAGATCTTGGAGTTTGGCGCCAGGGGTGCGGGACGATCGAAACTCTTGCGGTAGGTGGCGATGCCGGAGTAGTACTTAATCCCTTCCTCCGACCGCTTCGTCCAATCTTCCAACTCTTCAAAGACGACTTTCTCCGGGCCGCCCCACTTGGGATCGAAGGAGACTTCCCACGAGCCCTGCAAGGTGGCCACGGTAGTCACCTGGGAAAAATTCACACTGCCGGCAGTGGGTTCGTCACTCGTAGCCGATCCGCCCCGTGAGAAGATCACGAAGAAACTCTCGTGGGGCTCGAATTCCATGGGGATCGTTGTCCGGCCGTTTTCGTTTTGGTACTGCGGCAGCGGCCGTCTCTGGCCGCCCACCGGGTTCCACAATTCCGGCTGCCCGGCGGCCACGCGGAACGTGCAATCCGCCTGAACCGGCTGGTCGGACTTGTTCGACACGAAGTAGATCTCCCGCGCTTCGGTGCGGCGGTGTGCGTAACGTATGGGACCGGTCGCCGAAAAATCCTCGCCCACGCCCATTTGCTCAAGCACGGCCGCCGTGTCGGCGTAGTCGGGGTATAGGTCGTTAGCCACTTGCCTTGGGGTGTTGCCGGTGCCCAAGCGCCAAGGCGCCATGGAGGCGTCCCCAAGTTCTTTCGCGGCCGACCAGTTCGTCTTATCCAAGGAAGCCGACCAGGTCGCATCGGTTCCAACAACTTTCGTCGTGCCATCCGCATAGGTCAGTCGGATCGCTACGATGAGTCCTGCCGGGTTTGCATCGGGGCCGAAGTTGTTGGCAACAACCGTGATTTCATTTTTGCCCGACTTCAGAGCAGAGGTAATGTATCCTGAGTAAATCTCATTGAAATTGTCCCCTGTCAGCTTTTGGTTTCCGTTCACCTGAAGTGTGAACGAGTTGTCTGCCGTAGCCGCGATCACGGCCTTTTCAAGGCGGGACTCATCCCCGATGTCCAAGGAGTAGCGAAAATGAACGTCTCCGCTTGGAGCACTTAATGCTGGATTTCCTTTCGCATACCAGATCCATTTTCCCGTGCGGGGAAGCAGCGGAATATCTTCCACATGATCCGTTTGAGCAAGTTGTCCTGCTGCCGAATCGAGAAAGACGCGTCCCTTCCCGAGAACTCTCTCCTGTATGTAGGGAGCTTTCCCCCAGAGCTTTTCGGCAAGCTGCCTGACTTGGGCATCACACTGTGGGTAATCGCTCAGGCTTGGCGAGGAGATCGGCGGCGCGCCGAGTACCGTCGCCCCCGATTCAACCAGTTGGACGATCTCCCCGAGCAGCGCCGGGGTCATGGTTTTCCAGCGCGGCAAGACGAGCAGTCGATAGGACGTGCCACCGGGAAAGCAAATCCGCCCGTCCTTGACTTCGGCCCGGCTCATCAGGATGCGGGGGGAACAGCCGTCAAAGGCGTATCCCTTCTTGTCCGGCAGCCTGCCGGCGGCGTCATGCAAAGCACTGAGCGGCGCTCGGAAGACGTGAGGCGTGCCTTCAGGGGTCAGGTACAGAATATCCGAGACCGTTACCCCCTGCTGTAACAGATGTGAACACCTTGCCAGATACTCGTGGTAAGCTCCAACCAGCGGCCAAAACGTCTGCTTTCGGTTCCAAAACACACCGTAGGGACCGAACGTCATCCCGGGGGCATCCTCGTTCGACTGGTGGGCAAACCCGTGAATCGCAAACTTGTTGACACCCACGGCAAACGCCCAGTCGGTCTGGTTCTTGAGAACCCACGGCGAGCGTGCCCAGTTTCCACGACCTGAGGTGAATCCCTCGGCAAGTACGATCGGTTTCCCCATCGTGTGCGCAATCGAGGCGGCGGTAATACAACTCCAGCCGGACTTGAACGTGTCGTACCAGAACTCGCCGGCCGGAAAGTCGGCATAAGAACCAAGGTCGAGGTCGCCCGCCGGATTCATGTCGTACGGCTCGATCATCAACCGGAGGCCTCGCTGGTGACATAGCCTCTTCATC
>JABMRP010000721.1 GCA_013202535.1 Planctomycetota bacterium | reverse complement strand
CGCACACCCCGGACGTTTAGCCCAGGCACTTGTGCCCGGCGTTTTGATCAGGAGAAGAATGGCATGTCCTGCACGAAACTACGAATTGCCTTGATCCTGGCCGTCTGGTCGATGGCCGCGATTCCCTGCTCCAGCCACGTCCTGCTTGCCGCCGCGCAAAATGACCAGCCGGAGATCTTCGTGGGCGATCCGACCGAAGAGGACGCCGCCCTGCGAAGCGGCGAAACGGCCATCCGCAAGGTCCTGCGGCGGAAGATCGCGTTCCGGATCGAAGAGGACGAACTGCTCAGCAAGGCCATCGCCCGGCTACAGCGAGAGCACAGGATTCCGATTGTCTTCGACCGAGTGGAAATGGAACAAGTCGAGGGAATCGTGCCCGTGGAGACGCGGATGCCCGCGCTGGACTGCCCGCGCATTTCGCTCGGCGCGGCGCTGGAGGTGATCCTTCGTGAGTTTGAACTGACCTGGGTCATCGACAAGGACGTGTTGCTGATCACGACGCGGGAAAAGGCGGACCAAATGCTCACCACGAAGGTGTACGAGGTGGCCGATCTGGTGATGCGGCGCGACGAACAGGGCCGCCCGCTGGCCGACTACCAATCGCTGGAGGAATTGATCACCACGAACGTCCGCGCGGAAAGCTGGGAGGAAGTCGGTGGGCCGGGCACGATCTCGCGTCTCCGCTACCGAAACGCGGAGACCCTGGTCGTGCGTCAAACGGCGCGCATGCATGAAAAGATCGCACAACTGCTGGCCGACATTCGCGCCGTTGCCTCGCCGCAAGAAGACCAGCCCGTGGCGGCAGGAAAAGCGCGGTCCGGCGACAGGGCCATTCGCCGAGCACTCCAGAAGAAGATAACGATGCGGTGCAAGGACGAGCTGCTGGAGAAGGTCGTTGCCAAGTTGCAGCAAGAGTGCGGCATCGTCATCGCGCTTGATCGGGCCGAGTTGGAGCAAGTGCTCAGCGTCGAACCCAGCGAAACGCTCGTATCGTGCGACTGCACCGACATCACGCTCCGTTCGGCGCTGGAACTGATGCTCGAACCACTGTTACTGACCTGGGTGATCGACCGAGAAGTGTTGCTGATCACCACCTTCGAGAAGGCAGACCAAATGCTCAGCACGAAGATCTACGACGTGGCCGATCTGGTGCGATACCGCGACGAGCAGGGCCGCACCTGGGCCGACTTCGGATCGCTGGAAGGGTTGATCACGAAGACCATCCTCCAACCGGACTCTTGGTGTGAACCCGAGCCCGGCACCATCTCGCACTTCTGCTACCAGAACGTGGAGACCCTGGTCGTGAGTCAACCGCGGCGCGTTCACGAGGAAATCGAAAAACTGCTGACCAACCTTCGCGCCGTCGCGCAAGAGAACCGTCGGAAGCACGGCGAGGCCCTGCCGCCGCTGAAAATCATCCCAAGATACCCACCGGGCTTCTTCGGTTTGTCTAGCTTCGGGCTCCCACCTTCGGGCACCTCCGATACCGGGTCATGCTGTCACCATTGCTGCTGCTGTTGCCGCTGCACGTGCGGCGAAGAAGCCGACCCAAGCGGCTCCGGCGACGACCCGTTCAGTGAACCGTCCGGCAACCCCGAGGGCGGCAGCACGAATGACCCCCAGGCCAACTTCGAGGCGCTGGAGGAGCTGATCAGGACGACCGTGCATCCGGAAAGCTGGGAGGAAGGTCCCGGCGGCGACTCGTCCAGTGATTCGCCTGCTGGCGACGGGGGTGACGGCGGCGGCACATCGCTCAAGCTCAACCGCCCAGCAACTTGACCAGCCACTCCAGCAGCCAGCCGGTGGCTTCCCGGGGCCAGTGAAAGAGGCTGACGCCGTAGATCATGGGCAGCACGATCACGGCCATCAGGGCCAGCGGTCCGAGCCGGCAAAAGTCCTCCCAGGCCGGGCGCATCTGGCGGGGGATCAGTGCGTCGACCACGCGGCTGCCGTCCAGTGGGGGAATCGGCAGCATGTTGAACGAGGCCAGAATGACGTTGAGCAGAACGAGTATTCGCAGGAGATCCATCACCCGCTCGTTGCCGACGATCGCCGCCGGTTGGAAGCGCTCTACCAGGGCCAAGACCACGATGCTCACAAACGCCACGACGAGGTTCGAGATCGGCCCGGCCGCCGCGGTAATCATCATCCCCTTGCGCATGCTGATGCCGCGGTGGAAGCGGAGCGGGTTGATGGGAACCGG
>JABMRP010000075.1 GCA_013202535.1 Planctomycetota bacterium | reverse complement strand
GCGGAAATCTTGCGGCTGTGCGTCCTGAACGAATCACCGGCCGAGGTTGAGAGCCAGGATGAGTCGGTCAATGGCGTGCTCGCCCGGGCGATGGCCAAGCGGCGCGAGGATCGGTTTGCCGATTGCACGGAATTCATCGCGGCGCTCGAAGGTGCGGCACCGGGTGACGTAGAACCGGGCGAAGACGATACGCCGGTCGTGGCCGAGGAGAAGACTCCGGAGACCGGCTCTCCGCTGCCGGCTTTCATTGCGGCGGCACCGCCGGTGCAAGTCGATCCCGAGCCGCCCATCGTCCTGCAACCGGCCGCACCGCGTCGGTCTCTGGGGCCGACGATCACCAATTCCATCGGTATGAAACTGATGCCGATTCCCGCCGGCGAGTTTCTCATGGGCTCCCCCGATTCAGACGCCGACGCCTATCGTAGCGAGAAGCCGCGGCACCGCGTCACGATGACCCGGCCGTTTTGTCTCGGCGTTTATCAGGTAACCCAGGCCCAGTACGAGCGGGTGAGGGGCGCCAATCCGAGCCATTTTCACAAGGTCGGGTCCGGCTCGCCGGTGGAGACGGTTTCCTGGGACGATGCATTTGCGTTCTGCCTGCGGCTATCGCAACAGCCCGAGGAGAAGGCGGCCCGGCGCGTCTACCGATTGCCGAGCGAGGCCGAGTGGGAGTACGCATGCCGGGCCGACGGCACGACTCGCTATTTCTTCGGCGACGACGAGGCATCGCTGGGAGTCTACGCATGGTACGAAGCGATTTCCTCCGGAACGACCCATCCGGTTGGGCTGAAGGAACCCAACGCCTGGGGACTGTACGACATGGCCGGCAACGTCTGGGAGTGGTGTGCCGACCGGTACGACCAGCGCTATTACGAACTGTCGCCGCCGACCGATCCCCCGGGCCCGGAGTCCGGGTCGATGCACGTACGTCGCGGCGGTGGATGGTACGCGTTGCCCAAGTACTGTCGCTCGGCCGACCGGTTCGTCGCGCGACTGGGAGAAACGCCCTGTTACGGCACCGAAGGGTTTCGCGTGGCGTGTGATATCGCTTAGCCTGCATTTCTCACCAGCCCATCGTAACCCGAAGCGTAAGCGAGGGATGAATAACCAGTCAGCCTCGCTTACGCGTCGGGTTTCGATGGCACACGCAACGCCGGGCACAAGTGCCGGGGCTAAACGAAAGAAATCAATTGGCCACGAATTGCATGATCCGGGCGGCGTGGCCGGTGCTCTTGGTCTGATCGCTGGTGCGGAGCGTGAGGGTGTGCTTGCCCGGCTCCAGGTCGGTTGCCAGCATCACGGTGCGAGGGTAGTGCAATCCGCGGCTGAAGCGGTGGAAGAGATCGACCGACTTGACAGGGCCTCCGTCGATACTCGCTTCGAGGATGCCCGCGTCGGGACCGGCCAGCACGTACGCGCCCACGGCCGTTCCCTCGAAGGAGAGCGTCAATTCCGCGCCGGGTTGATCCGCCCAGAGGATCGGAATTTGCGTGAAGCGGCCTCGCTTCCCGCCTTTGAGGCTGTTCCAGTCGGGAACATTCAACTTCCAGCCGCCGGCGATCGTCGCATCGGCCGGATCGACGAATCGCCCGTTGCCGTAATGCAGCGGGTCGAGCGGCTCGGGCGTCGGGTGTGGTGTCGCCTTCGCGAGTGGTTTGCTCCAGGCGGCGGTTAGCAGTTCGTCGATCATGCCGGCGCAGACCGCGTTACCCCGCGGTGCCGGGTGCGTGCCGCCGAACTGCTGCCAGGTCAACTCGCCCGCGGCGATCTGCCGGGCAACCTCGGCGGGCAGATCGATCGTCGAGACCTCGTAATGCCGGGCAACCGTCCCGTGGGCGTCGACCGTCAGCGGCGTCTTGCCGGCCTGGACCGTCGCCAACATCGAAGGGTTGACGAAGTAGGTGACGACGATGTCCGCGCCCGGGTTGTGCCGGCGCGTATGGCGAATGAGGCCCTCCATGCCGCGAATACACTCCCGACGGGCGTGGCCGGCGTCCTGGTCGTCGTTGACGGCAAACTCGACGAAGAACAGATCGACCGGCCCCTTGGCCAGCACGTCGGCGGCCAGCCGAAAGGCGCCGGTGGTCGAACAGGTCGAGGAAATGCCCGCGTCGGTAAACGTAAACTGTGTGTCCGGGAAACGCTTCACGAGCAGTTCGCAGACCAGCGGCCGGTAGCCGTTCATCTCGGTGATCGAACCGCCGATAAACGCCACGTGTCCCTTGCCGCTTTGCTCGAACCGAGCGCGGGAGTGGTTCAAGTTGCCGCGGAAATGCACGTTGGACCCGGGCGTTTCCGCGCCGAAGGCGCTGCCGATAGTCAGCGAGAGAAATGCAACAGCGGCGGCGATGCGGAGCGTCATGGCAGTGGAACTCCCGAGTGTCGGTAGCGTGTGATGTTGTTTAGCCCCGGCACTTGTGCCCGGCGCGTGACGGGACGCTACCAGCCACAACGCCGGGCACAAGTGCCGGGGCTAAACGAACGAAAGATGGCGATCAGAGCGCCAGATCCGCGGGCTTCACGTCTTTGATGAACTTGCCGAAACCGAAGTTCGACGGCTTGTACTCGCCGACGATCTCGACGGACGCCTTGGGCGGAATTTTCTCTTCCAGGCCGACGCACCAATACGACGCGTTGACCAGCATCCGGCGCGTCCCTTCGGCAACCAGATCGTTGGCGGCTCCCATCGTGGTGGTGAACACGCGACCGGTCTCGCCGTTAGCACCCTTGTACGTCTTCGTCCAGCCGATGGGCATCAGCGGATCGTTCTTCGGGCCCTCGATCGGTTTATCACCGGGGGTCATGCCTTCGAGCACCTGGCCCATGATCAGCGGTTTGCTGTCGCCGGGCAGCGGCAGTCGCACGCCGTAGACGTCGGTCGGTCCCCAGACGCCTTCGCTGCAGCCGCGCACGATCGGATGGTCTTCGGCCCCGTCGGCGATCACGCCGCCGGTGCTCTGACGGCCGTGACCGCCGTGATGGTTGGTCCACGTCTCGCCGAGAATCTGCCGGCCGAAGCCACCGTCCCAGTCCTTGTTGCGGAAGCTGTACCTGGCATACTTCCGATCGCCGGGGATATTGAACGCATGGGTTGCCGTGCGCATGCCGATGATCGGTTTGCCCGCCTCACAATAAGCGACAATGTGTGCCATCTGCTCATCGGCCAGATTGCGAAACCGCGTGGCGATGATCATCAGGTCGGCCGACTCGAGCGCTTCGAGTCCGGGGATGTTGTTCTGGTTGAGCGGGTCGATGGTTCCGTCCGCCGGGTTGATGGAGAAGACGACGGTGCATTTGAAGCCGTGTTGCGTAGCGAGGATCTTTGCCAACTGCGGCAAGGCTTCTTCGGAGCGATACTCTTCGTCGCCGGCGACCAGCACGATGTGCTTGCCTCGGCCGGGACCGTCGCCCCCTTCGTACACCACCCACGGGTCGGCCGCGCCGGCTCGTCCGGCCAGGAGGCAGGTCAACCCCACGATTGCCAGTGTCCACAACTCCAGTGCTTGTCTCGTCCGTCGCATGGTCTTCCACCTCACAAAAAGGGATCCGCGAATGGTCCTGCCTCGTCGGCTACCGGGCATTCCCTACAAGATACCAAACCCGGCGCGGGATCTCAAACGAATTCCCGCCCGTGCTGCAATATAGCATATTTGGCCCCCGGAAGCGGCCGGATCGACCCCGTACGGCCCGGGCTAGGATCTCGCGCCCTTCCACGGTAAGATGAGATGCCATCGCGGGGACTTCTTCAGAACGGAGAAAGCTCATGACGGAAAGGACAGCGAAATCCCGGAACGAACTCAAAGTCTTCGTTTCCAGTCGCGATTCGACGTGCGATGAATGCGGTGAGGAGCTTGGGCGCCGCGCTTGGATCGTCCTGCGAGAAGACAAAGGGGCCCTATGTCTCACGTGTGCCGATCTCGACCACCTCGCCTTCCTGCCGTCCGGCGATGCGGCAGTCACCCGGCGGTCGCGCAAGCACTCGAAGCTCGCCGCGGTCGTATTGAAATGGAGTCGTGCTCGAAAGCGTTACGAGCGGCAGGGACTGCTCGTCGAGGAGAGTGCGATCGAGC
This sequence comes from Planctomycetota bacterium, assembly GCA_013202535.1. Taxonomy (GTDB): domain Bacteria; phylum Planctomycetota; class Planctomycetia; order Pirellulales; family Thermoguttaceae; genus JABMRP01. The sequence goes on along the minus strand of JABMRP010000075.1, from coordinate 7,712 downwards.
AGGCGGAAGAAGAGTGTGCGGCCGACGCCACGCAACGGGCCGAGCGACGCGCCCAAGCGGCGATCCGCCGAGCCGAGTTGGACGAAGAGTACGGGGAGCAATTTGCCGCCCGAGTTCGCGAAGTGTTTCCCCACTGCCCCCCTGGACGCGAGCGTCTGATAGCGAAACATGCGTGCCGCAAGTATAGTGGACGTGTCGGCCGCTGTGCCGCGGCGAAAGAGCTGGACGAGAAGGCCGTGCGGCTCGCCGTGACCGCGCACGTTCGACACGCGGAAACCGGCTACGACGCGCTGCTCACCCGCGGGTTCGACAGAACGGAAGCACGCGGCATCGTGGGGGGGAAGATCTCCGGCGTGTTGATGTTATGGGAATTCGGCGATGCGTAGCCAATACTCGTGGTGTGGGGGTGTACGCACGAAGTTCAGGGTCTCCCCTCTCCCTTTGGGAGCGAGGCCGGGGGTGAGGGCTTCCCGCACACACATTTCGCCCGATCTGGTTGAGGCCGGGGCCTTGTCGTGCGATAATCGGAGAAGGTGCCATCGGCAAGAAACGTGGCTAAAACCGGGGGGGCAAGAAGATGATGCTCGAATCGGGTATACCGGGAAGAGAACCTCGCGCCGGCGCACGTCGGCGGAAGGTCTTCTACGTCATGCCGGCGCTGATCTGGCTCCCGTTCGTCTTCGCGACCCACTGGGGCCATCGCCGCGTCGAGCAGGTTCTCGCGCAGAAAAAAGCCGTGCAGTGCGTTCGCGAGTCGGGTGGACTGGTCTGTTATCAATACCAATCGCACTTACATTCTTTTCGACTCTGGGAGGGGGGGACGATCCAGCTCTGGGGCTTCTCCAGGAATTCGTTTCAGGTCGCCTTCGAAGATCCGTATGAATATCCTGGGGACAGCCCGTTTTTTCAGATGGACGGTTCCCGCTCCTGGCTCAGCCCTGAACGAAAGCTCCTGGGCGTCGATGCCTTCGATCATGTGATTATGGTACGTCTTGAAGGCCCAAGAGTGGACGGCGAGGTTTGGAGGTCCCTCGGCGGGCTCGCTGACCTGCAGGCGTTGGACTTATCTGGAATGGAAGCTGGAACCATACAGTTGCAGTCCCTGGCCGAATCGCCCAGCGCGCGTAAGCTGGCCTGGCTCAGAGTACGCTTATCGGTCGGCAAGGACGATCTGGAACACCTGTCCGCTTTCTCGAATCTGCGGCTACTTTCCATCAGTGGTTCCGTTACGGATGCCGACCTGAAAGACTTGGACCGCCTGACCAAATTGGAACGTCTCTTTCTGCCTAATCGGGAGATTGGGGAGGCAACCTTGGCGCGCATCGGCAAATTGACCAACCTCAACACTCTCGACCTGGGCGGTGTGAAAGTGACGGACGAAGGCGTCGGGCACTTGGAGAAGCTTGTTAGACTACGCAACCTCAACTTGCTCTCGGGGCGACTGTCTGACGCGTCGCTGGTAATCATCGGGAAGCTGCCCCACCTGGTCAACCTCGCTGTTGCAGGGGAGCATATCACGGATGCCGGGCTGGTGAGCCTGGCAGACCTTCGCGACCTGCGTTCCCTCGATCTGAATGCTACTCGAGTCCGTGGATCGGGACTACGCCACTTGAAAAGCCTGCCGAAACTTGAATCTCTCAGCCTGACCGTCGAATCCTTGGACGCCGAAGCATTCGTTCACATGAAAGCCTTCCCGCAACTGAAGAAGCTCTTCCTGTGTGAGATCCGGTTTTCCGAGGCCGGCTGGGAGGCACTCGGCCAACTGACGCACCTTACCCATTTGAATCTGTTCAGGACTGGCATCGATGACGATGCGCTGGCGCACTTGAAGGACATGACCAACCTGGAGGCTCTGAACCTCTACGATACGGACGTGACCGACGCCGGACTGGTCCATCTGGCAAAGCTCGAGAAACTACGCCACCTGGATCTCGCCGATACGAGCGTTTCCGACGCAGGGATGCGTCATCTGACCAAGCTGAAGGAATTGCGTAAACTGTATCTCGGCAACACGCGCGTCTCCGATGGCGGGCTGCATCACCTGAAACAACTCACGAAGCTGGAGACTCTCGATCTCCCCGGTACCCAGGTCACGGGTCGGGGCGTTGCGGACCTCGAAAAGAACTGGCCCTCGCCGCCACCCTTTCCAGGAGCGCGGCGGATCTATATACGGCACGACGAAGAATAGGTAGGGCAGGTTGGGCCGACTTATCGAACGAGGAGCGCCGATGATCGTCTATCGCAATACACGTATCCATGCCGCGGTGATCGCGGTCTTGCTTGCGGTTGGCTCCCGTGGAAACGCGCAGTCGCTCCAGCGGATTCTTCCGAGCGAAGATGGATCGCATTTCGTCCTGGCGAAATCGGGCAAGCGGATCGTGATGTGGGGCGTCAACTACGACCACGACGACGAAGGCCGCCTGCTGGAAGACTATTGGGAGCGGCAGTGGGAGACCGTGATTGCGGACTTCCGCGAGATCAAAGCACTCGGCGCGAATGTCGTGCGGATTCACTTGCAGCTTGGCAAGTTCATGGAGACTCCCGATCGGCCCAATAAGAAAAATCTCCAGCGATTGGCGATGCTCGTGCAGTTGGCCGAGGAGACCGGGCTGTATCTCGACGTGACCGGCCTTGGTTGCTATCACAAGCAGGACGTGCCCCCATGGTACGACGCATTGGCGGAGGATGCCCGATGGGCGGTCCAGGCCCGCTTTTGGAAAGTGGTCGCCGCAATATGCAAGGACAGCCCGGCCGTGTTCTGTTACGATCTGATGAACGAGCCGATTCTGCCCGGTCGGAAGCCGGAGACCGAGTGGCTGACCGGCGAACTGGGGGGCAAGTTCTTCGTGCAACGCATCGCGCTGGATCTGGCCGGACGCACGCGCGCCGAGATCGCCCGCGACTGGGTCAAGCGGATGGCCTCCGCGATTCGCGACGCGGACGATCGCCACATGATCACCGTGGGTGTGATTCCCTGGGCGATGACCTTCAAGGGCGCGAAGCCGCTGTTCTACTCGCCGGAAGTAGGCCAGCCGCTCGATTTCGTTAGCGTGCATTTCTACCCCAAGAAGGACGACGTCGACGGCGCGCTTGCCGCTCTGAAAGTTTACGAGATCGGCAAGCCGCTGGTGATCGAGGAAATCTTCCCGCTACGTTGCGGCATCGAAGAGTTGGAGCGGTTCATCGACGGATCGCGAAAACACGCCGACGGTTGGATCAGCTTCTACTGGGGTAAGACGATCGAAGAGAATCAGCAGAAAGGCGACCTGAAGGGAGCCGTGATCGCACAATGGTTACGAGTCTTCCGGTCGCTGTCTCCTGGCGTCGCCCGTAACGCAAAGGACGGGAAGGCGGATCGATAATCCTCCCGAACACTTGACCCGGCAATCGTTCCGCGTGTATTCTCGGTGGAGTTCGGATACGAGTCGCGCCGTGAACATCAATAAGAGCAACCCCATGAATAACGCCACCTTTCGGTATCTTCTCCCGGCGGTTCTCCTGCTTCTTCTAACCTGCGGAACCGGCCGGGCTGATTTCCACGTCTCGCCGGCCGGCGATGATGCTCATCCGGGTACCAAGGATCGGCCTTTTCAGACCATCGGGCGGGCTCGCCAGACCGTGCGTCAGCAGCTTACCCAAGGTGCCGTGGGCAAGGAACCGCTTACCGTATGGTTGGCCGAGGGTACCTACCGAATGGAGCAAACGCTCGAACTGACCGCCGCCGACTCCGGCAGCGAGGCGAGCCCGGTCGTGTACCGCGCCGTCTCCGGGCAGGAGGTGCGGCTGACCGGTGGGCAACGCATCGCGCCGGAGGCCTTCAAGATCGTCGGCGATGCGGGGGTCCTCGATCGTCTGGCCGTCGCCGCCCGGGGCAAAGTGTTCGAGGCTGACCTGAAGTCGTTGGGCGTCACCGATCTGGGGCAAGTGGCTCCCGGTGGCCGCCGGGCGGAAGTCTTCTTCAACGACCGGCCCCTGACGCTGGCCCGATGGCCCAACGAGGGCTTCGTTCGCATCGTCGACGTCGCGGGCGACGAGCCGATGAAGGTTCACGGTATTACCGGCGACCGCAGCGGCAAATTCATCTACGAGGGCGACCGCCCGAGCCGTTGGACCGCGGAGAAGGACGTCTGGCTGCAAGGATACTGGTTCTGGGATTGGTCGGATCAGTACCAGAGAGTCGCGTCGATCGACACGCAACGGCGAACGATCTCCCTGGCTCCGCCGACGCACAATTACGGCTATCGCAAGGGACAGCGCTACTATGCGGTTAATCTGCTGGCCGAACTTGACACCCCGGGCGAGTGGTATCTCGATCGCACCACGGGCGTCCTCTATCTCTGGCCGCCGGAGGCGATCGACGGGGCGAGCGTTGTCTTCTCGGTGCTGCAGACGCCGCTGGTGGCGCTGCGCGACGCGTCGCACGTCGTGCTGCGAGACTTGACGCTGGAGACCACCCGGGGCTCCGGCATCGAGATTGTCGGCGGCCAGGGGAATCTCGTGGCCGGGTGTACGGTGCGCAACACGGGCGGCGCCGGGATCGCCGTTCGCGGCGGCAAGAACAACGGCGTCGCCGGCTGCGACCTGTACCAGATCGGCACGGCCGGGATCAGTATTTCCGGTGGCGATCGCCGCACGCTGACTCCCGCGGGCAATTATGCTCTGAATAACCACATCCACCACTTCGGCCGGCTGAAGCGAACCTACTCGGCCGCCATTCATCTCGGCGGCGTAGGCAACCGGGCCGCCCACAATCTGATCCACGACGCGCCGCACATGGCCATCGGTTTCGGCGGCAATGAGAACGTCATGGAGCTGAACGAGATTTACGACGTCTGCCGCGAGACGGGCGACGTCGGCGTCTTCTACACCGGCCGCGATTGGACCGTTCGCGGAAACGTGATCCGCCACAATTTCATCCACGACGTCAGCGGACCGGGCCTGCACGGCGCCCAGGGCGTCTATCTCGACGATTGCGCCAGCGGAACGATCGTCACGGGCAACGTGATCTGCCGGACCGCCCGGGCGATGCTCATCGGCGGCGGCCGCGACAACCGGATCGAGAACAACATCATCACCGACTGCAAGGAATCGATCCGCTTCGGCAACCGCGGGCTCAACTGGATGAAGTATCACGTCGAGCCCGGCGGCATCATGCCCACGCGATTGGAGGCCATGCCCTATAAGCAGCCGCCCTGGTCCCAGCGTTATCCCCAATTGCTCACGCTACTGGAGGATACACCCGGCGCGCCCAAGGGGAACGTCATCCGGCTCAACATCATCCACGCCAGCGGCCCCATGCGGCTTGCCCCGGAGGTTATCGGAATGGGCACCGTTGCCGACAACCCGGCGATGGACGAAGATCCCGGCTTCCAAGACGCCGCGAAGCTGGACTTCCGGCTACGCGACGACGCGGCCGTGTTGAAGGGGTTGCCCGGGTTCCAGAAGATACCGTTTGAGCGCATCGGCCTGTACCGGGACGAATACCGCAGGCGGCTTCCCCAAAAGTAGCCCGGCACAACACAGCCGTCACCTCGTCCCTGGAGACCGGTCATGAAACGCTATTCGATCTTCCACCCGCTCGTGCTGGCTTTCTTCAGCAAGTCGCTCTATCAGGACGTGGGCAGGAACTGGAAGGGCGTGGGTGCGCTCTATCTTCTCCTGCTGATGGTTCTTACGTGGATCCCCCTACTGGTGCAAATGCAACTGGCGATCAACGGCTTCGTCGAAGACGAAGCGCCCAGCGTCACCGAGCAGATTCCGCCGATCGAAATCGTCAACGGGCAAGTGAGCGTCGATGCCCCGATGCCCCACGTCATCCGCAATCCGGACACGAACGCCCCCGTGCTGGTGATCGACACGACGGGTGAGATCACCTCCCTGGCCGACACCGAGGCCAAGGCCCTACTCACTAAGAACACACTCTGGGTGGAGCACAACGAGTTCGAGACCCGGAGCTACGATCTGGCCGGCGTGCAACGATTCTCGCTGAACAAGCAGATCGTCCGCCAGTGGTTGGAGTACCTGAAATGGTTCCCCGTGGTCTTGTTTCCGTTGGCCGTGATCTTCTCCTTCATCTACCGGATGGTCTTGGCCGCGATCTGCGGTCTGGTGGGTCTGGCGTTTGCGTCGATGGTCGGGGCGCGCCTGGAGTACCGGACCCTGATGCGCCTGGCCGCGATCGCGTTCACCCCGACGATCGTACTGAGTACGCTCTTTACCCTGTTCGGCGTGACGGTGCCGTACTGGGCGTCGATTTGTATTCTGCTGACGCTCGTTTATCTGTTCTTCGCCGTATGGGCCAACGCGGAAGAGGAAGAGAGTTACGTGCCGCCAGAAGACGACTACGTGCAGTTGCAGGAATGGTAGGCCGGCGGGTGCCGTGATCGCCAACCTGTCATCCTTTTCGATGGAACCAGGGAGATCGTCATGCCACGCGACAAGACCAATCGGCGGGACTTTTTACGCACGGGTATCGCCGGCGCCGGTGGTGTACTGGTCGCCGGTACGGCGTCGAGTGTTGCGGCGCCCGCGGTGGCCCGAGAGCGTCCGCCGAACCTGCTGTTTGTGATTTGCGATCAATTGGGGCTCGACGCGCTGGGCGCGCATGGATCTCCCGACGTACAAACGCCGCACCTCGACCGCTTGATCGGCCGGGGGACCACGTTTCTCGAGTCGTACAGCACCAGCCCCGTTTGCTCGCCCGCACGCAGCAGTCTGATGACCGGGCGGATGCCGGTCGAGACGGGCGTGATAAGCAACGGCCGGCCGATTCACCCCAGCCGGCCCAACTTGGGCCAGTGGTTCGGCCAGCACGGTTACGAGACGGTCCATTGCGGCAAGTGGCATCTGCCCGGCGGCACACCCCGCCCGGACGACGGGTTCCGGCTGCTGCCTTCCCGCGGTGGATACGGCCAGATCGACGACACGGTGCTATCGCACACCTGCGATGCTTACATTCGCAACGCACCCCGGGACAAGCCCTATCTGCTGGTCGCGTCGTTCCTGCAACCACACGATATCTGCTACTACGGCAACCACTCGGGCAACCGGATGCCGGTCGGTTTGCCCTACGAGCAAATCCGCGACGAGTTGCCCGAGTTGCCGCCCAACCATAAGTCGCGCCCGCCGGCGCCTGCCGCGTTGGACCGGATCGTCTGCGACCGGTACGACGACGAGCAGTGGCGCTATTACCTTTACCTCTACGCCCGGATGGTCGAGATGCTCGACGCCGACGTGGGGCGACTGCTTGATGCGGTCGAGGAGACCGGGCAAGCGGAGAACACGGTCATCGTTTTCACTTCCGATCACGGCGACGGGCGGGGCCGCCATTCGCACGTGTCGAAGTGGTATCCCTATGAAGAAGCGGCCAAGGTGCCGATGGTCGCCTGTTGCCCGGGCCGCGTGGCGGCGGATACGCGCGACGCCGACCATCTGGTCTCCGGGCTGGACGTCATGCCGACGCTATGCGACTTCGCCGGCATCAAGCCGCCGGAAGGCGTGAAGGGGCGAAGTCTGCGTCCGCTGCTCGAAGGTGATTCGCCCGAGTGGCGGGAGTTTATCAGCAGCGAGCATCACATCAGCGGCCGCATGGTGCGCAGCGAGCGGTTCAAGTACGTCCGCTATCCGAACGACCCGGTCGAACAGCTTTTCGACATGAAAGCCGACCCTTGGGAAATGAAGAATCTTTACCAGGACGCCCAGTACGCCGACGT
>JABMRP010000720.1 GCA_013202535.1 Planctomycetota bacterium | reverse complement strand
GTCGACGTGATCTTCGCCCTGGATATCGACACTCCGCCGGGCAACCCGCAAGAGTTGATCACGCTGCTGGACGAATCGGACCGCTTCCAGACCGGCGGACGTTGGTTGCCTAACCCCGATACGCCGGGCGGCTACGCGTTTTACAAGGCCCAGGTGTCGGGCCTGCTCCAGGCGTATCCGCGGATCGACACGCTCGCATTGTGGCACCGCACCGGCGGCACCCCGTGGATGGGTTACCGTCTGGAGGACATGCCGCAGGCGTGGCAAGAGGAGTTCGACGCCGCTTGCCGCGAAAAGCCGGGCACGGAACAGCTCTGGCACGCGCGGCATATATTCGGCATGGCCAAGGTGGCCCGGGCGTGCCGGCGGGCGCTGCGTGAAATCGGCCGGGAGGACGTTTCTCTGGCCTTCGGGTCGTGGCATTACGGTTTTCTGGCCGGCGCCGACCGCTTCATGCCCGAGGGAGTGACCCTCATCCCGCTGGACTGGATGGTCCTGGTCGACCAATCCCAACTTCGCGACGCGGAAAGCCGCGCGGTCATTGGCCGGGTGGCCGAGCATCGGCCCGTGCTGCCGGTCGTTTGGGCGCATCACGACGACGGCGCCTACGTGATGCGGCCGTTTGAGCCCTTCGACCATTTCCAGGACCGGCTCGACGACGCTCGATGCACACCGCACGGCTACGGTATCATCCACTGGATGACCCGCCCGCTGGACCTCTATTTCGCCTCGCTGGCGCGGCAGACTTGGAGCCGCACGCGGAACGAGCCGTTCGACGTCACCTGTCGGCTTGCGGCCGAGCATTGGTTCGGACCCGCGTATCGCGACACGCTCGGCCCGTACTTGCACCAGTGGGTGGACGAGGCGCCGATGTTCGCCCGGGAGACCAGCGATTGGTTCGTCGATCGGCCGCTGGACGAGCCGGGTCCGGTGGCCGAGAGTATGCACCGTCGGCTCAAGCGCCTGCACGACGTCGACACGGGCGCCATGCGGTCCGCCGCGAAACAGCGGGTGGAATACTTCGAGGGGATCGAGCGTTTCGCCACGGAAGTCCACCGGCTGGAGTGGATGTTTCGCCAGGCCCATGCGGCGCTCGCACAGGGCCGTTTCGACGAGGCGCGCAAGCTGGCCCAGCCGTTGACTGCCGAAGTGGAACGCGTGATCGGCGAGTTGGCCGGCACGTTACAGCGCGACGGCATCACCCGCGGCGAGCAGGGGCTGATCGTCACGCTCAACACGCGCTGGCTGCCGCATTACGTGGCGCTGGAGCAGCGGCTCGCTCTGGCGCCGATCCGCGACAACTTCGGCCCGACCGTACACGACCCGATCGCCCCGCGGCCGGGCAAGTTCACGTTGCATTTCGATCCCCGCAAGAACCTCTGGCAAACGTTCGGCGAGAAGGAGACCGGTGCGAAGGTCTTCACGCTGGCCGCCGGCGAGAAGTTGGACACGGGCGTCGAGGGGCCGCCGGGAATCGACGAAATCGCCCGGCAGGGTCTTGAGATCGACCAGCCGCTAACGCTCCCCCTACGGCCGATCATTCATGGCGCGTACGGAGGCCGAGATATCAAGCAATCGCCCAACCTCCCGAAAGGGCGATACCGGTTGACGCTGTGGACCATCGTGCCGGCGGGTCGCGCCGAAAGCGCTTCCAAGCTGACCGTCACGTGCGGTCCAGCGGTGGTGGGACAATTCACCGAGCCGGCCGGAACCGAAACGGACGGCCCGGCGAAGCTCTGGCGCCGCGATTACCAGGTCACCGTCAGCGAGCCCGGCGAGGTAAAGCTCACCATCGAACCGGTCGGGGGCAAGGTGTTGCTCGGCGGGCTGGTGTATCGTAGCCACTTCTCTGCGTCGCATTTACCGCCCGGCGGCCCAGCGGATTCCCCGCTCGATTAGGCTGGAGTAGTTGGCGTTGGCAAAGGCTTTGCCGTCGTGGCCCAGCATCAGGTAGAAGACGCGGCTCTTACCGTAGTTCTTCGTCCACGCCACGCTGGGCGTGTTCTTCGGGTGGTCGGTGGTCGCCAGCACGTGGACGTCCGCCGCGACGTAGTATCCGCCGTACGTCTCGTCGTGGATCTTGAAATCCTCCATGCCCTTGGTAATCGGGTGTTCTTTGTCGGCGATGGTGATCGACATATCTTCGCCGTGCGACCAGGTTGATTTGGCATACTCCTTGCCGTCCAGCGTGATCGGGCCGAAGATGAACTTCCCGCCGATGATCTTCGTAAACTCCGCCCAGTTGCGATGACCGCCCAGGTTGTGGTGCATCGAGACCACGCCGATGCCGCTCTTCAACAGGGCGACGAATGCTTCTTGTTGCGCGGGCGTAAGGTCGGGCGACATGTCGTACATGGCAATGACGTCGAACTTCTTTTCCAGCCCGGGCTTCAGCAGATCGGCGTCCTTGGGCATCTGGGCCTTGGTGTACTCGACGTCGCCCATGGCGTCGAACATGGCATAAAAGGCCTGCTGGTCGAACCCGTGCCCGCCGCTGGTCAGCAGCACGCGGATCTTCTCCTCGGCCTGCGCGGCACCGGCCAGGAACAGGGCTGCCAGGGTCAACAGTAGCGTGGCAAAGCGAAACTTCATGGTCGATCTCCCGTGGGCGTGTGGGTTGCGAGCGATTCTCCAACGTCGTACCCCAGTGTACGTCGGCGGCAACGGCCACGTCAAGAAACGGCGTCCCGATGGCCTGCCCCCCCGAGCCGGTGGGAAACGAGCTTCTCGCATCGAGCGGATCTGGTATACTGATGTGGGGTGCCGGAGATGTTTAGCCCCGGGTGCCTGGGGTCGGACTGCGAGGAACGAACGCCGAG
>JABMRP010000719.1 GCA_013202535.1 Planctomycetota bacterium | reverse complement strand
TTGCGCGGTTCCATGCCGATCGCGGCAAGCAGCCGGTCCATGGAGACGGGATTTTCCGGATCGACGGCGTCGGTCACCTTCGGCGGCCGCTGCGAGAGGCAGCCGTAGTAGGGCACTGCGGCAAGTCCGGCCAGCGGCTTGGTGACCTTTTCCCGGATCGTCTCGATCCACTGGGGGCGGTCGAAGAATTCGTTGACGTGGAAGATCTCGAAGTTGCCCTGGTAGGGTTCGTCGATCCAGCGAGCGGCGTCCTTTTGGAGTTCCTTCTCGGCGTGTTTCAGCCGCTGGAAGCAGGCGGCACAGGGCACCAACACGTCGCGTCCGGCCCGCTCGGCAATGGCCACGTTGCGCGCCGGCAAGCGGATCGCCAAGTCGTCGTCGACAAAGTGGGCCGACGAAGCGCCGCAACAGTTCCAGTCGTCCAATTCCCGAAGCGATACGTCGAGCGTCTCGCATACGGCGCGAATCGACTCGTCGTACTCGCCGGCCATGCCGTGCAGCGAACAGCCGGGATAGTAGGAAACTTCCACGGGCCTAATCCTCTTTCTTCTTCTTATCGAACATCTCGCGGACTTCGCTCCTGCCCTCGATACGCGACGGCAGGAACTTGAGCTTGCCCTTGGCCAGCAGTTTCAACCCCAGCTTGGTGCCGCTGAAAAAATCTCGGCTGGAGAGCTTATAGCGGCCGACCATGCCCAACTCGAATAACCGCCCGTTGGCACGGACCGACGCCAGCAGCGCCTGGTGAAATTTGGCGATCTTCTCTTCGCCCGGCGGGACGCCCGACTCTTGGCTTAACTGGAGCAGCGAGTCCATCACGTGGGCGATGTCGATATCGTTGGGACACCGGGTCGTGCAGGTCTGACACGAGGCACAAACCCAGACCGTCTTCGATCGCAGCAGATCGTCTTCCAGCCCGAGTTGGGCCATGCGCATGACCTGATTGGGCATGATGTCCATGGCGAAGGTCAGCGGACAACCGTTGGTACACCGGCGGCACTGGTAGCAAAGGGAGACGGACTCGCCGCTCCGTTTTTCCAGCACCGGCAGGAAGGCCTCGTCGGGCCGTATGGCGGAATCGGTGGACATCGGGCGAAACATTCCTTAGCTGAGGAGGAAAGAAGAGCCGCTCACGATCGATACTATTGCGTGTGGATCTGATAATTATACGAGTTCCGTCTCGGCTTAGCAACACAACGCAATGTCGAGGGGGATCGAATGGGGGATGCGTAACCGCCACGTTTGCACAGGGTCTGCTGCGAAAACGTGGCGACGAGGACTATCGCCGGGCCGTGCCGCACGGTCGAAAACGGAGCGATCAAGTACCGGCGAAGATCTCCCCCACGCGACACGAAAAACCGGGCACCACGTCCCCGCCGTCGAGTTGCTCGTTCTCGGTCAACGTCCTGATGTCGGTCGGACTGCGGTAGACGGTCACGTTCCTCCACTTGGGGTTCACGACCCAGACGACGGACGTGCCGGCGTCGAGCCACATGCGCACCTTGTCGTCGACGTCGCTGATCGTGTCGCCGGGAGATATCACTTCGACCGCCAGATCTGGCGAGCCCGGCCAAAAGGCATCCGCCGACTTGGCCGCCTCGAAACGGACTTTCTGGATAAACGCGATGTCTGGAGCACGGACGGTATCTGGGTCGCGAGTGAGCAAGAAGCCGGTCTCGGCCGCGAAAACCTGTCCCAGACCGTGCTCCCGAACGTGCTGCTCCAGCCGGCCATGAAGCCCGCCGGCCACCGCCCCGTGTTTCCAGCCGGCAGGTACCATTTTGCGCAGTACTCCCGCCACCAACTCATGGCGATGCCCATCGTCGGGCATTCGCAGAAGTTGGTCGGCTGTAACGAGTGTTGTGGTACTCATCGCTCCACCCTTTTCGGGTCTACGTGCGGTGCCTCGGTTGCCATCGCCGGGCTTCCTCAATTATATCAAGGAAACCGAGAAAAACCACCTTAGCAAAGCACGCCCGACCCCCCCACGCTACACCTTCAACTTCGCCGCCCGGACCGTGTTTTTCAATAGCATGGTGATGGTCATCGGGCCGACGCCGCCGGGTACCGGGGTAATCTTGCCGGCCACTTCCTTGACGGCCTCGAAGTCGACGTCGCCGACCAGCTTGGCCTTGCCCGAGGCGGTGGTGCCGATGCGGTTTACGCCGACGTCGATGACCGTGGCGCCCGGTTTGACCATGTCGGCGGTCACCGCGTTCTGCACGCCGGCGGCCACGATCAGGATGTCAGCCCGCCTGGTGTGCGTCGCCATGTTTTTGGTTCGCGTGTGGCAGACGGTGACCGTCGCGTTGGCGCCGACCTTCTTCTGTACCATCATGATCGAGATCGGCTTGCCTACGATGTTGCTCCGCCCGACCACGACCACCTCGGCCCCTTCGGTCGGCGTGCCGCTGCGGACGATCAACTCCTGAATGCCCGCGGGCGTGCAGGGCGGGAACAGCTCCTCGCCGATCACCAGCCGGCCCACGTTCACCGGATGAAACCCGTCGACGTCCTTGTTCGGATCGATCGCGTTGAGCACTTTGGCCTCGTGGATGTGTTTGGGCAACGGAAGCTGCACCAGGATGCCGTGGATCTCGTCGTCGTTGTTCAGCTTGTCGACCAGCTTCAACA